>CAZCVB010000129.1:0-6733 GCA_964501805.1 uncultured Desulfobacteraceae bacterium
GCCATCGACCTTGCCATCGCCCGGCATCCCAGGCGGAGAAAGCGGATGGCCGTGTGTCCCGAGGGAGGCCGGCGGGCGTTGACCCTCTGGCGCAGGGCAGAGGTATTCGGGAGCGGGTTTTCGCTGCTGGCCGTAACGCTCAAGACCGGCCGCACGCACCAGATCCGGGTGCACCTCGCCCACACGGGTCACCCGGTGGTCGGGGATCCGGTTTACGGGCACGGCGCCAGGCGATGGAAACAACAGCCCCTTTACGTGAAAGGGCGATTGCCCGCGGTCTCCCGGCAGATGCTCCATTCCCGCCGGATGGGGTTCATTCACCCCGATAAGGGGGAATACATGGAATTCGAGGCCCCGGTCCCGCCCGACATGGAGGGTCTGCTGGCCGTATTACGGTCACTGGACGCCCCGAAAAACGGCGCGTGCGCGGGTGTCGGGGCCGGGATGTCCGCCGTCCGGCGGGAAGGCCCGGGGGATACGGAAGAAATCGCTTGACAGGAAAACCAGCATGATTATAAAGTGAAATATCAAAAAGTTTTCCTGCCTTCTGGAGGATTCGGTACAGCCCGGATATCAGAACAGTCTCCAAAGCCAATCAATTGAGTCGCCTTTTCTGCCTCACACAAAAGGTTTTCAAGGTTGCTCTCAGTACCCAGGTGGGGCCGGTCGCCTTGCACCCGGGATCTTTGAAAGACGGTCCAACTTGTCCATGAGCAGGGAAGGCGAAATCATCAGCGGCGAAGCCGGAAAAGAGAGGGATCATTCCCGGCGCGTGACGAACGTTTTAAAAAATGTTTCCCGCCACCGCTTTACAAATTCACGAAATATTCAGTAACGGAGATGACGTATGAACCTGGTTGAACTCAAGAAGATGAAGATCAACGAACTAACTGAAATGGCAAAGCAATTCAATATCGACGGCGCATCCGGGATGCCCAAGCAGGCCCTGATATTCGCGCTTCTTCAGGCCCACTCGGAGCGCAACGGCCTCATCTACGGGGAAGGGGTGCTGGAAATCCTCCCCGACGGTTTCGGCTTTCTGCGGGCCCCCGACGCCAACTACCTGCCCGGGCCGGATGACATCTACATCTCCCCCTCGCAGATCCGGCGGTTCAACCTGCGGACCGGAGACACCACGGCGGGTCAGATCCGCCCGCCCAAGGACTCGGAGCGGTACTTCGCCCTGCTGAAGGTGGAAAAAGTCAATCATGAAGACCCGGAGATCGCCCGCGAGAAGATCCTTTTCGATAACCTGACCCCCCTTTATCCCAATGAACGGATCAAGCTGGAGACCGTTCCGGACAACTATTCATCACGGTTGATGGATCTTTTCACGCCCATCGGAAAAGGCCAGCGGGGACTGATCGTCGCCCCCCCGCGGACCGGGAAGACCATGCTGCTCCAGAACATCGCCAACAGCGTGACGGCCAATGACAAAAACATTCACAAGATCGTGCTTCTCATCGACGAAAGGCCCGAGGAAGTCACCGACATGGCCCGTTCCGTGGACGCGGAGGTCATCAGTTCGACCTTTGACGAACCGCCGCAACGCCATGTACAGGTGGCCGAAATGGTGATCGAAAAGGCGAAACGCCTGGTGGAGCACAAGCTGGACGTGCTGATCCTCCTGGACAGCATCACGCGCCTGGCCCGGGCCTACAACGCGACGGTCCCGCCCAGCGGAAAGATCCTGTCCGGAGGACTGGATTCCAACGCCCTGCACAAACCGAAGCGTTTTTTCGGCGCGGCCCGGAACATCGAGGAAGGCGGCAGCCTGACCATTATCGCCACCGCCCTCGTGGAAACGGGGAGCCGGATGGACGAAGTGATTTTCGAGGAGTTCAAGGGGACCGGCAACATGGAGATCCACCTGGATCGGAAGCTGAGCGACCGGCGGGTGTTCCCGGCCATCGACATCAACCGCTCCGGCACCCGAAAGGAGGAGCTCCTCCTGGAAGAGGCGGATCTGAACCGTATCTGGATCCTGCGGAAACTCCTCTCTCCCCTGACCCCGGTGGACAGCATGGAGTTTTTGCTTGAAAAAATGAAAGGAACCAAGAATAATAAGGAGTTTCTGGCGTCCATGAGCGATCGGTAGCCTATTTCCGTTGCGGGCCTTCCGGCCGGACGACCGTTTTTTAATAAACGAGGAGAAAAGATGAAAAAAGGAATTCATCCCGAGTATTACAAGGCCACTGTGCGGTGCGCGTGCGGCAATGAATTTGAGGCGGGTTCCACCGTCAAGGAAATACAGGTCGAAATCTGTTCCAAGTGTCACCCTTTCTTTACCGGCAAGCAGAAACTGGTGGATTCCGCCGGAAGGGTGGAACGGTTCAGAAGAAAATACGCGAAATTCAACAAGGCCCAGGCCGGGGAAACATCGGAATCATCCCCTGCGACCTGACCGGCGCGGCGGCGTTTCCCGGCCGGAAAAGGGATGCGCCCGCAGTCGCCGGCCGCCGGCGTCCGGGCCCGTCCGGATCAACTCCTGCCACCGGTCCGGTCCATCCGATCATGTGGACCCGGACACCTCCTCGATATCTGCGATCCAATGCGGGAGACCCGCGGCTCCTACAGCCGGAGGGCATCCCGTTTCTCCGGCGGGACGCGGCGGAGGGATAGCCTTCCCCGGAGCGTTGCGCCGTCCGAGACGGTAGACCATGCTTGCCAGGACAGATGAAATAGAAGACCGGTATCGGGAACTTGAGGGCTTCCTCGGCCGTCCCGAGGTGATCCGGGACCGGAAGGCCTACCAGAAATACGCCAAGGAACTGAGCGTGCTGGCGCCGATCATCACCACCGTGAGGAAATGCCGGTCCCTGGAAGCGGAGATTGAAAACAACCGCTCCCTGCTGGAGGATCCCGATCCCGAGATGCGCAAGCTGGCCAGGGAGGAGATCGACGGACTCCGCGCCGACCTTTCCCGCCTGGAGAAGGATCTGAAGGTCCTTCTGCTGCCCAAGGATCCCAACGACGAAAAAAACATCCTCCTGGAGATCCGGGCCGGAACCGGCGGGGACGAGGCCGCCCTGTTTGCGGCGGATCTTTTCCGGATGTATCTCCGCTACGCGGAGCTGCGCGGGTGGAAGACCGAGATCCTCAGCCAGAATGTCACGGGAATCGGCGGTTTCAAGGAGATTATCCTCCTTGTGGAGGGACGGAACGTGTACAGCCGCCTCAAGTATGAGAGCGGCGTTCATCGCGTCCAGCGGGTTCCCGAGACCGAGGCCCAGGGCCGGATCCACACCTCGGCCGTCACGGTGGCCGTCCTGCCCGAGGCCGACGAGATCGACGTGGATATCAACCCGGACGATCTCCGCATCGATTTCTACCGGGCCTCCGGCCACGGGGGCCAGCATGTGAACAAGACCGACTCCGCGGTGCGGATCACCCACCTTCCCACCGGGCTCGTGGTGACGTGCCAGGACGAAAAATCCCAGCACAAGAACAAGGCCAAGGCCATGAAGGTGCTTCGGTCCCGGCTCCTGGACATGGAACAGGCCGAGCAGCAGTCGAAGATTTCCGAGGAGCGCAGGAACATGGTGGGATCCGGGGACAGGAGCGAGCGGATACGGACCTATAATTTTCCCCAGGGCCGGGCCACCGACCACCGCATCGGGCTCACCCTTTACAAACTCGACGATATCCTCCAGGGAAACCTGGACCTGGTGATCGACCCCCTGATCACCCATTTCCAGACCCAGGCGCTCAAGGGGAAGGAATAGGCGCCGCTGCGGCGGCAGGAAAGGCCTCATGGGTTCCCGAACCTGGACCATCAAGGATCTCCTGCTGGTGAGTGCGGATTACCTGAAACAAAAGGAGATCGATTCCCCCCGCCTGACCGCCGAAGTCCTACTGGCCCGTCAGCTTCAGACCGATCGGCTGGCCCTCTACCTGAATTTTGACCAACCCCTGACCGAAGCCGAGGTTTCCGGGTACCGCGCCCTTGTCCGAAGGCGTCTTCGGCGGGAGCCCCTCCATTATATTACCGGGGTGCGGGAGTTCTGGTCCCTTGACTTCATGGTGGATCCCAGCGTCCTCATTCCCAGGCCGGAGAGTGAAATCCTGGTGGAACAGGCCCTCGCCCGGCTTCGGGCGGCGCCGGAGCCGGCGGGCCGTGAGGTCCGGATCCTGGACCTGTGCACCGGGTGCGGCGCCCTTGCCGTCTCCCTGGCCATGGAAGCGCCCGGGGCGGAGATCTGGGCCACGGATATCTCCGGCGACGCCCTGCGCGTGGCGCGGCGGAATGCGGAAAGACACGGGGTCGCGGAACGCATCCGGTTCGGGGAGGGGGACCTGTGGGCGGGGGTCCCGGACCTCGCCTTTGATCTCATCCTCTCCAACCCCCCGTACGTGGCGGCCGAGACCTATGACGACCTGCCGCCGGAGGTGCGGGATTACGAGCCCCGCCTCGCCCTGGACGGGGGTGAAAAGGGTCTGCGGATCATTCGAAAAATTTTTTCCGGCGCGGCCCGTTACCTGATACCGGGCGGCTGGCTGCTGGTGGAGATGTCGCCCGGTCAGACCCGGGATGCCCTCACCCTTGCCGATGCCGCCGGGGCATACGGTGAAACCGGGCGGATCAGGGATTACGGGGGGCTTTACCGGGTCGTGGCGGCGAAGAGGATGTGATGCGGCCCCGGTCCGGAACCGGGTTTTCGCCGGTCCCTACCAGTACCATTCCCGCCAGGAGGGCGGACGGAATGTCCTCCGGGCGCGAGGCCCTGAGGATGGGCCGGATCTCCCATCCGATATCTTCCATCATGCGGAAGACGTTGACGCCCAGCGCTTCCATGGAGGGCCGGGCCAGGTCGGGGTAACGGCAGGTTCCTCCGGGCGCCAGGGCCCGGCAGGGGATGTCCCTGCAGAATACCATCTTGCAGGAACCGGCGGCGAGACCTCTTGACTGAAACCGGGCGTCCTCCCGGCAGATGCCCTCCAGTGCCGCCGCCGTGAGAAAGGTCTTCCTGAAGAAGCCGAGACCCTCGTCCGAGAAGAGGCTTTCCGGCGGGACATCGAACTTGAAAATCAGGGCCGAACGAAACCGCCGGATCCACTGCCGCGTTTCCCGGGGGGACATCACGTGGGGCGGACAGTTGGCGCTCCGGCCGAACAGTTCGCACCGGGGCGGCCGGCACATCTCGACGATCCGGTCCTCCACGGGGATCCGGGCCGCTGAAACGGTCTTCGCATCCTTCGCCCCCAGGGAAAGGGCGGCCTGCCGCAACCGTTCAAGGAATTTTTTCAGAGGTTCGGGGACGTGGTCCCCGCATCTTTCAGCGCCGATCATGGCGGTCTCCCCCGCGGCCGGATTTATGACGGGGTTCAGGGAAAGCGGCCGTTTCCGCCGCAACGGGAACCCACCATACCCGATCCGTCCCGGAAAGACAACGTCCCCGCGCCCGCGGCTTCCGGAGGGAGGGAACCGTTCCCGCTTGACATGTGCGGCCCTTTCTCTTATTTAAAACGAAACCTTATCCGTCTCCATCACAGGCAACAGACACGGAAACAGAAACAGACAGGCGCGGCGGCGCGGGAGATGCGGGTTATCCGGATCCCGGACCGCTCGCACCTGAAAGGAGATATCTGGTGGACGAGGCGTACTCTGTCAGCCCGGAAGGCGAAAAATTCAGGATCCCCGATCAAAACGACTATGCCGGCGAATTCGCCCGGCTTGAAAAACTGGCGGCGGCCAAACGTGAGGAGGGATATCAAATTGTGGTGGTCATGGGCCTCGGATTCGTGGGCGCGGTGATGGCCGGCGTGGTCGCCGATTCGGTGGACCGGGAAACGGGGAGGCCCGGAAAATTCGTGATCGGCATGCAGCGGCCCAGTGTCCGGAGCTTCTGGAAGATTCCCCTGTTCAACCGGGGCGTCTCGCCGCTCAAGGCGGAGGACCCGGAAGTGGCCCCCCTCATCGAACGCTGCGTCAGAGAGAAAAAGACCCTGATCGCCACCTATACCTACGACGCCCTCAAACTGGCGGACGTCCTGGTGGTGGACGTGCAGTGCGATTACCTGAAAGAGGACCTGGGGGATCTCCGGACCGGCCGCGCGGATATCAGCGCCCTGGAGGAGAGCTTCAAGGTCATCGGCGAAAAGATCTCCCCGGAATGCCTGGTGCTGATCGAGACCACCGTGCCGCCGGGGACCACGGAATATATCGCCTATCCCCTGATAAAAAAGGCGTTCAAGAACCGGGGCATCCCGCAGGAGCCGCTCCTGGCGCACAGCTTTGAACGGGTGATGCCGGGAAAGGATTACGTGCGTTCCATCCGGGACTTCTGGCGGGTATGCAGCGGCATCAACGGGAAGAGCCGGGAAAAGGTCACCCGTTTCCTGTCGGACATCCTGAACGTGGACGCGTACCCGCTGACCGTCCTGGACCGGCCCATTGAAAGCGAGACCTGCAAGATCGTGGAAAACAGCTACCGCGCCACGATCCTCGCGTTCCTTCACGAATGGAGCCTCTTCGCCGAGACCAACGGTGTGGACCTGGTGAAGGTCATCAACGCCATCAAGGTCCGGCCCACCCACAACAACATCATCTTTCCCGGTCCCGGCATCGGCGGCTACTGCCTTCCCAAGGACGGGGGCCTGGGCCTGTGGGCCTACAAGCACCTGATGGGGTTTGAGAACGACATCTTCCGGATCACGCCGGAGGCCATCAACATCAATGACACCCGGGCGCTCCACGCGGCCCAGCTGGTGCGCGACGCCCTCCGGAACATGG
>CAZCVB010000130.1:0-6719 GCA_964501805.1 uncultured Desulfobacteraceae bacterium
GTCTTCGCCTGAAGGCGAGGGTTTTTCTCCCATTCCCAGAATGGGACAATAAAGGGCTGAAAAGACCAGAACCGCCCACAGGCTTCCGTCAGCATTACCGCGCCCAGTATCAGGAAAAATTCGACGAGGGCTGCGATCTTCAGATCATCTTCCACAAGTAAAACCCGCATGCCCCTTCTCCACCCGGATTCTCGGGCGCCATAGTTCAGGAGAACCGCAACAGAGGAGCGGACGGCCCAACCCTGAACACCGGTTCATCAAAAAACGTTTTTCAAACATCTCACCGCGCCGACTTCTGGATTTTTACCACCCGGATGGCCGGATGTCCATTCCGTTATTCAGGGTATTTTTTCTTTTATCATTCTGTTCAGGCGGTAGCGACGGAGTTTATTACAAAACCGTCAAATTTTATCTTGACCTTGACCGGGGCACCCGCTATAACTTCCCCAAAATATGCCGAGATAGCTCAGTCGGTAGAGCAGGGGACTGAAAATCCCCGTGTCCGCAGTTCAATTCTGCGTCTCGGCACCACAAAGTAAGCAATAAAATCAAGGGGTTGATCGGTCTACCGATTGACCCCTTGATTTTTAAATCGTGGTTGCTTGCGTATAGGTTGCGGATTTTGCGTGTTTCCCAACCGAATCCAGGGTCGCAACTCCGCCTTTCTTTTGATTTGGAAGCCAGGGTAGTTAGGTATCTACGGTAGTATTGCGGTGGACGCGCCCGGGAGGATTGTTGACCCGGACCCGTTGCGTGTCTTAAAATGTGAATACCTTGTCCGCTTCCATGGCCAGTTCGTAGAGATCGTCCATCCATCCGATGGGGCAGGTGCTGGATCCCACAAGACCGTGGGATTTCATGCACACGCCTCAGACATAAAAATCGCCCTCGAACTGCTCCATCTGGGCCATCACGGAAAACTCGCTGTTGTCGGCCTGCTCGAAAAGGACGCCCTTTCCCAGCATGAAAACGCTCACCTCGTCGCCTTTTTTCACCCCCACGTTGGCCAGGCGCATGGCGTTGTAAATGGTCTCCGCATCATCCGTGCTGATGATAAAAAGGACATTCATGGCTGCACCTCCCTCTCAAGGATTCCCCCCGCCGGGCCGCGGGGATTTTTCCTTTCCGCGCCCGTGTTCCCCCGGTTCCCTTTCCGCGCACCCGTTCCCGGCGGAAAGGCCTCCCGTTCACATGGAAGCCTACCCCCTGGCGGCCGGCGCGTCAAGAAATCGACGTAAAATTTCCGCCCGGATCCCCCGGCGTGCGCGGTTGCAGTTTATCCATCGTTGCAGTATGATGCCTCCATGAAACAGGAAAAAGAGACCGTCTATCTCATCGACGGCAGTTCCTACATCCACCGGGCCTATCATGCCGTCCGGAACCTGGCCAATTCCAGGGGATTTCCCACCAATGCCTCCCTGGGCTTCACCCGGATGCTCCTGAAGCTCATGGCCGAGCGGGACCCCGCGTATCTCGCCGTGGTCTTCGACGCCAGGGGACCCACCTTCCGGCACGAAATCTACCCGGACTACAAGGCCAACCGCCCCCCCATGCCGGAGGACATGGCCGTGCAGATCCCCGTGATCAAGTCGATTGTCGGGAGCCTGAACGTGGCCATGCTGGAAAAGGCGGGCTACGAGGCGGACGACATCATCGGCACTCTGGCCCGGAAGTGTGAAGAAAAGGGGTTCCGGGTCGTCATGGTCACGGGGGACAAGGATTTCAGACAGCTGATCACCCCCTCGTGCGCCATGTGGGACACCATGAAGGATTCGGTCACCGACCTGGCGGCTCTGGAAGCGGCCTACGGCTTGGCGCCCGAGAAGTTCATCGACGTAATGGGGCTTTCCGGCGACCCCTCGGACAATATCCCCGGCGTCCCCGGCATCGGGGAAAAGACCGCCGTGGGCCTCATCCGGGAGTTCGGGTCCTTTGACGGGGTCTTCGAGCGCGTTGAAGAAATCAGGCGGAAAAAACTGAAGGAAAACCTCCTGAAATTCAGAAAAGACGCGGAACTGAGCCGACGGCTCGTCACCATCGACCGCTTCGTCCCCCTTGACGAGGACGTGGAACACCTGCAGGTGAAACCGCCCGACGGGGACGCCCTGGCCGAGATCTTCCGGGACCAGGAATTCCGGGGCCTGTGGGAACAGTTCGCGCCGCGCCGGGCGGAGACGACCGACTACCGCCTCTGTCTCACCCCGTCGGCCCTCGAGGCCCTTGTCCGGGAGATACGGGAAAAGGGGCGGGTCTCCATTGACACGGAAACCACCGGAACGGACCCGCTCCGGGCGGATCTGGTGGGGATCTCATTTTCCCTGGAACAAGGGACGGGGACCTACCTGCCGGTGGCCCACGCCTACCTGGGCGTGCCGGAACAGGTGGACTGGGGCACGGCCCGTGCCATCCTGAAACCGGTGCTGGAAGACGAAACCGTCCTGAAAATCGGCCAGAATATCAAGTATGACGCGGAGGTCCTCCACCGGCACGGAATCACTCTCCAGGGGATCCATTTCGACACCATGATCGCCTCCTATGTCCTCGACCCGGGCCTCCGGCAGCACAATCTGGATTACCTGGCGCAACACTACCTGAATCACCGGATGATCGGATATCACGAGGTGGTGGGAAAAGGGAAAAAGGAGCGCAGTTTTTCGGAAGTGGACGTAGACCGGGCCGCCGAGTACTCCTGCGAGGACGCGGACATTACGCTCCGGCTGTCCGGGATCCTGGCCGAGCGGCTCAGATCGGACGGAAACGAGTCCCTGTTTCACGACCTGGAGATGAAGCTCCTGCCGGTGCTCATGGACATGGAATTGACCGGCATCCGCATTGACGTCCGGTTTTTCAGGGAGATGTCCCACCGGCTTTCGGAACAGCTCCGCGGGATCGAACGGGAGATCTACCGGGAGGCCGGCATGGAATTCAACATCAACTCGCCGCAGCAGCTGGGCGAGGTGCTGTTCGAAAAACTGAATCTCCCGGTGCAGAAGAAGACCGCCCGGACCCGGCGGTATTCCACGGACGTGAAGGTGCTCAAAAAGCTCGCCGCCCTTCCCTTTCGCATACCGGGGCTGATCCTGCGCTATAGGACCCTCTCCAAGCTCAAATCCACCTACCTGGACGCGCTGGTGAAGATGGCGGACCCGGACACGGGGCGGATCCACACCTCTTTCAACCAGGCGGTCACGGCCACGGGCCGGTTGAGCAGCAGCAACCCCAACCTGCAGAACATCCCCATCCGCGGCGAGGAGGGCCGGGAAATCCGGAAAGGGTTCGTGGCGGACGCGGGCCGCTACCTGGTCTCGGCCGACTACAGCCAGATGGAACTGCGGGTCTTCGCCCACTATTCCGGGGACCCGGCCTTTATCGAGGCGTTCCGGCGGGACGAGGACATCCACACGCGGACCGCGTCCGAGATACTGGACACCGAAGGCCGCGGCGTGACCCCGCAGATGCGGCGGATCGCCAAGGCCATCAATTTCGGCATCATCTACGGAATGGGGCCCCGCAAGCTGGCTGAGGAACTGGGGATCGACTCGAAGACCGCCAAGGCGTATATCGCAGCCTATTATGAAAGATACCGGGGCGTGGCGTCCTACCGGGAGAAGACCATTGAAACCGCCCGGAAGAAAGGATACGTCACCACGCTCCTGAACCGCCGGCGCTACCTCCCGGATATGGCGCACGCCAACGCGCGGATCCGCTCCGAGACCGAACGCATGGCCATCAACACGCCGATCCAGGGAACGGCCGCGGACCTGATCAAAAAGGCGATGATCACCATTCACCACCGGTTGAATCGTGACGGTTTCCGGACCCGGATGCTCCTCCAGGTCCATGACGAGCTGGTATTCGAGGCACCGGAGGACGAACTGGACCGGGTCATCCCCATGATCCGGACCGAAATGGAGGGGGTCTATCCCCTGGCCGTCCCCCTGAAGGTGGACATCAACAAGGGAAAAAACTGGGATGAAGCGCACTGACGGACACCGGCCCCACGGCCGTCCATCAGCCGCAACCCGAAAGCGGAGGACCCGACAATGAAACATGTCTTCGGCCCGGTCCCGTCCAGGCGGCTGGGCCTTTCCCTCGGCGTGGACCTGATCCCGCCCAAGACCTGTACCTTTGACTGTCTCTACTGCCAGGTCGGCCGGACAACATCCAAGATCATCGACCCGCGGCCGTTCGTGTCCGCCGCGGCGGTGCTGGAAGAGATCGGGGACAAACTCGCCCAAACCGCGCCCGACGTCATCACACTGGCGGGATCCGGGGAGCCCACGCTTTACGGGCCGATCGACGCAGTCATCCATGGCATAAAGGAGATAACCCGCACACCGGTGGTCCTGCTGACCAACGGTTCCCTTCTCTGGCGCGAGGACATCCGGGAGCGGGTGCTGGAGGCCGATATCATCATGCCGACCCTGTGCAGCGCCTTCGGCGACACCTTCCGGACCATTCACCGGCCCCATCCGGACATCGAGCCGGAGGTCGTCATCGAGGGCTACCGCCGGCTGCGCCGGGCGTACCAGGGCCGGATCTTCCTGGAAGTCGTCCTGCTGGCCGGCATCAACGACTCCGAAAAAGAGGTCCGCGCCCTCAGGAGCGCCATCCGCACGATACGCCCGGACAGGATCCAGCTCAACACGGTGGTGCGGCCCCCTTCCGACGCACGGGCCATATCCCTTGACAGAGAAAAATTAGAGGATATAAAGGTATTTTTGGGAGATACCGCGGAAATCATCGCCTCCTCCCCGGCGCAGGCCGTCCGGGGAGAGCGGGGACGCCTGATCCGGGATCTCCTGGAGATGGTGGCGCGGCGGCCCTTGAGGGCCGCGGACGTGGAGAGCGCCCTCGGCCTTTCCGCGGACGCGGCGGACGACCTGATCAGGGGACTGCTGATCAAGGGGTATCTCTCGAGGCAGGAACACGCGGGAGAGGTATATTACGTGAGCCATGGAAAAGAGACCTGAATCCGACAACCGGCGGGGCGGGGGAAAAGGACGGTACTACGTGGGGATCGACGCCGGATCCGTCAGCCTGAACTGTATCGTCCTGAACCGCGAAAAGGAAATCGTCTACGAATCCCCCTATGAACGTCACCTGGGAAAGGTGGAGGAGAAGGTCTTCTCCCTTATCCGGGAACTCTATGAAAAATTCGGCGAGGAGAATATCCTGGCCGTCTCTTTCACCGGGAACCACGGGAAAAAGTTCAGCGACGAGCTCGGCGTTTTTTACGAATTCGAGACCATCAGCCAGGTCCTGGGGACCACATTCGTCAACCCGGATGTCAGGACCATCATCAGCATGGGCGGCCAGGACACGGCCCTTTTCCAGGTCACCCACTACGCCGACGACGGGAAGGACGGCGTCTCCTGGCAACTGGAACACTTCAACACCAACGGGCCCTGCGCGTCCGGGACGGGCTCCTTTATCGATCAGCAGGCCCAGAGGCTGGGAACGGCCATCTATTCAACGGAAAAAGACCTCTCCCAGGAGCACATCGACCGGATCCTCGTCGATTTCATCAAACTGGGTGAAAGAAGCGAAAAACCCGCCAACGTGGCGTGCCGGTGCACCGTGTTCACAAAGTCCGACATGATCCACCTCCAGAACAAGGGAGAAAAGCTGGAAGACATCATCTACGGGCTTCACCTGGGCAATGCCCGGAATTACATGAGCACCATCGTGAACAACCGCCCGCTGGCGGATCCGATCCTCTTTATCGGCGGCCTTTCCCTCAACCGGCTCCAGGTGAAGGCCTTCCGCACATATTTCCCCCGCCTCATCGTTCCCCCTTTCAGCACCTCCATCGGGGCGCTGGGCGTGGCGTTGCAGGCCCTTGAGCAGGGCCGGCGGGAGCGGGTGCCGACGGCCGCCCTGAAAAAAACCGGCTCCGGGGCCGGGGCTTCCGTCCCGCTGGCACCCCGGCTGGAATTGAGACAAACGGTGTTTCCGGAATCCCCGGGAACCTTTTCCACCAAGCTCCTGCGCGGGAAGAAGAAGCGGGTCTATCTCGGGATCGACATCGGCTCCACCACCACGAAATACGCCCTCATCGACGAGAACCGCAGGATCCTTCACAAGCACTACGTGCCGACGCAGGGAAAGCCCATCGAAGTCACCCAGTCGCTTCTCCGGATCATCCGGGAGGAGCTGGAGAAAAAAATCGAGATCGTCGGGACCGCCACCACCGGGTCCGGCAGAAACGTGGTGGGCGACTTTCTCAACGTGGACCTGATGATAGACGAAATCACGGCGCACGCCAGGGGCGCGGTGGAGATCGACCCGGACGTGGACACCATTTTCGAGATCGGCGGGCAGGACTCCAAGTACATCTCCATCTCCAACGGGTACCCCCTCGACTTCGATATGAACAAGGTCTGCGCCGCGGGGACGGGAAGTTTTCTCCACGAACTGGCCAACAAGTACGGAATCAACATCGTGGGCGAGTTCCAGGACATCGCCCTCTCCTCGGCCGCGCCCGTACGGCTGGCGGAGCGATGCACCGTGTTCATGGAATCGGACCTGGTTTCGTATCACCAGAAGGGGATCGCGGAAAATGACCTCATGGCCGGCCTGTGCTACGCCATTGTCCACAACTACCTGAACCGCGTGGTGGGAAAGCGGAAGATCGGCCGGAAGGTCATGTTCCTGGGAGGCCCCTCCCTGAACAAAGGGGTGGTGGCCGCCTTTGAAAACGTCCTGGGCCGGGGGAT
>CAZCVB010000131.1:0-6705 GCA_964501805.1 uncultured Desulfobacteraceae bacterium
TCCGGGCATAGTAAGCGGCCAGGTTCATGAGCGCTCCCACGTCTCCGTCCGGCGCCGCATCCACCGATTCCTGAAAGGTCTTCTCCGCCTTGTCCCACTGCCGCCGGCTTTCATAAAACCGTGCGAGCACGAAAAGATCGGGAGACTTGGCCCCGGATATGCGAACCATCTTCTTGAGTTCCGACTCGGCCTTTTTCCATTCCCCTTTCATCCCGTAAATACGGGACAGTTCTATGTAGGCGACCCGGGAGGAGGGATTGAGCGCGATGGCCTCCTGGTAGGCCTTCCGGGCGCTCTCGAAGTCTTTTTTCATAAGGTACAGCCGGCCCAGGGAGAGACGGGCCTGGAACCGCTTCGGGTCCAGCGCGGAGATCTTTTTGAGGGTCTTGATGGCGGAATCCAGCTTCTTCTCCCGCACCTGGACACCGGCAAGCAACGACAGCGCTTCCACGTTGTCCGGGGACGCCTTGAGGATCAGCTCGGCCTTTTTCCTGGCCTCGGCGGGCTTCCCGGCCAGGAGGAAGATCTGCCCCACCTTGAGCTGGGCCTTGAGGTTCCGGGGATTGACGGACGCCGCGCGGGAGAAAAACTGAAACGCGTCCTTTCCCTGCTTCAGTTTCAGGTAGACCTCTCCCAGTTCGTAACAGGCCGTATCGCTCTCCGGGTCCAGCTGGATCACGTTCTTGAATTCGATGACCGCCTTTTTGAGCTCGTTTTTTTCGACGTAATGCCGCGCCTTTTCCAGGTGTCCGGCCTTTTTTTCCTCCTTGCTGGCGCACCCCGCGACCATGGCCAGGAGGAACACCCCGGATGCAATCCACAAAACCGCCTGTTTCAGCCTCATTTTCCTCATCTGCAATTTTCCCTTCCGCCCGGAACGGGGCCTCGTCCCTGCGGCGGGCACCGGTCGGCCCGGCCCCGCACCGCATCATTCCGTTTCCCGGAGTTCCGACGTCCCCCGGGATTGACCAACCATCCAGATATTTCAGTGTCTTGCATATGGCAACATACCGTCTGGCAGGGTCTCCATGTCAAACCGATTCTCTCCCTTGACATCCATTGGAACGCTTCCTATAGTCCATGCCAGCGGCGCGGGACGCCTTCGGACCCGAGGCCGGAAAGCGGGATGATCCCGCCATGGAGCAAACGGAATGGGACCACTTTCGGAAATAAAGGTTATCGAGATGGCGGGGCTTGCGCCGTCGCCTTACTGCGGCATGATTCTCTCCGATTTCGGGGCCGACGTGGTGATCGTGGACCGGTTGACAAAGGGGGCGCCTGAAATCCCTTCGGTCATGGAAAAAAACCCCTTCGACCGGGGGAAACGGTCCATCCGCATCAACCTGAAAACCGCCCGGGGGATCGATATCCTGAAAAAGATGATCACCATGTCCGACGTCCTCCTGGAGCCCTACCGTCCCGGGGTGATGGAGGCCCTGGGGGCGGGTCCTGAAGAGGCCCTTCGGATCAACCCGGGACTGATTTACGCCCGCCTCACCGGCTGGGGCCAGGAAGGCCCCTATGCCGGAATGGCCGGCCATGACATCAACTATATCGGCCTTTCCGGGGCGCTGTCCCTTTTCAGGCGAAAAGGGGAAAGGCCCCTCCCCCCCTGCAACCTCCTGGGTGATTTCGCAGGCGGCGGCATGCTCTGCGCCATGGGGATCCTCCTGGCCCTGGTCGAGCGGAACCGCTCCGGGAAGGGTCAGGTGGTGGACGCGGCCATGGTGGACGGCGCCGCCAGCCTGGCCACCATGTTTTACGGCCTCCTGGCGAACCGCCTCATGACCCTCGATATCGGCACCAATCCCCTGGATTCGGGGGCGCCCTTTTACCAGGCCTACGAAACCGCAGACGGAAAATTCGTCTCCGTGGGGGCCATAGAAGGCCGCTTCTATGCCGAACTGATCAGGGGGATGGGCATCGACCCGGCTTCCCTCCCCCCGCAGAACGACAAGGAGCACTGGCCCGCGACCACGGCGCGGTTTGCGGAGATCTTCAGGCAAAAAACCCGGGATCAATGGGTGGAAATCTTCGAAGGAACGGATGCCTGCGTGGCCCCGGTACTGGATCTGGACGAAGTGGACCGGCATCCCCACAACCGTGAGAGGAATCTCATCATGGACGTGGACGGCGTACCCCAGCCCGCGCCCGCCCCCAGGCTCTCCCGGACCCCGGGAGCCGTGGCCGGAGACCCGGTGGCCCGAGGAACGCATACCCGGCAGGTCCTGGCGCAGATCGGTTATCCGGATACGGAGATCTCGGCCCTCATGGAAACGGAAATTGTGGAAGCGGCGCCATGACGGGGCCGCAGGGATTCAGACGGCGCAATCGGAAGGATCTCCCCCCAGTTTGGAGAGGGCGTGGTCCAGGGCCGGCAGCACCACCATCAGGTTTTCCCTGGCGGCCCGCGGACTTCCGGGAAGGTTGATAATCAGGCAGGCATCCCGGACCCCGGCCATGGCCCGGGAAATCATGGCATGGGGCGTCTTTTTCAGGCTCTCCGCGCGCATGGCCTCGGCCATGCCGGGCACCTCGTAATCGATCACATCCCCCATTGCCTGGGGGGTGACATCCGTGGGACTGAGGCCCGTCCCGCCGGACGTCACGATGAGCTGGAGCCGCTCCCGGTCCACCCATTCCACAAGGGTTCCGGCGATCTTCGCGCGGTCGTCCGGTATCACCAGCTTCCTCACCACGGCGTACCCGTGATCCTCCAGCATCTGCGAGACCACCCGGCCGCTTTCATCAAACCGCTTTCCCTGCGACCCCTTGTCGCTCAGGGTCAGGACCCCGGCACGAATACGGGTCTCCTCCCGCCCCATGGGCTATTCCTTCTCCTTGGCCGCCGCGATAACCTTTTCGGCCAGTTGCGCCGGCAGCTCCTCGTAATGGGAGTGTTCCATGGTGAAAGATCCGCGGCCGCCGGTGATGGAGTTGAGATCCAGGGCGTAGGTCAGCATCTCGGCCATGGGCACGTGGGCCTTGATCACCTGGTATTTCCCCAGGGAATCCATGCCCAGGACCCTTCCCCTCCGGCCGTTGAGGTCCCCCATCACGTCCCCCATGGCATCCTCGGGTATCGTCACCTCCACCTTCATGATCGGCTCGATCAGGATGGGGGTCGCCTCCTGGATCGCCTTCTTGAGACACATGCTCGCGGCGATCTTGAACGCCATTTCCGAGGAATCCACGTCATGGGACTTGCCGTCATAGAACCGCACCTTCAGGTCGACCACGGGATAACCGGCGAGGATCCCCGTCTGAAGCGCCTCGTTGAGACCCTTTTCCACCGCCGGCACAAAATTCCGGGGCACATTCATCCCCGTCAGGGCCTCCTCGAACTCGAACCCCTTGTCCCGCTCCAGGGGAGAGACGTCGAAATGGACCTCCGCAAACTGCCCGCGCCCCCCGGACTGTTTCTTGTGACGGTAAATCACCTGCTTCACCGCCTTCTTGATGGTTTCCCGGTACGGCACCTTGACCGGGTTCAGGGTCACTTCCACCCCGAACTTCCTGGAGAGCCGTTCACAGATGGTCTCCAGGTGGATCTGGCCCGTGCCGGACAGGATGATCTCCGAGGTGGTCTGATCCCGCTCCAGCCGAAGGGTCGGGTCTTCTTCCAGGAGTTTGTTCAGGGAGGAGAAGACCTTGTCCTCGCTTCCTTTTACCTTTGCCTCCACCGCGTACGAAATCACGGGCGGGAGCGGCTCCACCGGCCGGTAGATAACAGGATCGTCCATGTCGCAAAGGGTGTCGCCGGTGGCGGTCTCCTTCAGTTTGGCAATGGCCACGATATCGCCCGGACCCGCCGCCTCCACCGATTGCTGCTTTTTCCCTTCAATAAGGAGGAGCTGACCGTATTTCTCCTTGGCCTCCTTGTTGGCGTTATACGTTGTGCCGTCCGCGGCCATGGTCCCTGAAAAGACCCGGATCAGCGTCAGCTTCCCGGCAAAAGGGTCCGCAATGGTCTTGAAGGCCAGGGCCGAAAACGGGGCGTCCGGCAGGGGGGAACGGCTAACCGGTTCTTCTCCCCCCGGGGAGACGCCTTCCTTCGGTTCCCGGTCGAGAGGGGAGGGAAGTCCGAGGACGATAAGGTCCATCAGCTGGGGCACCCCCATGCTCAGCACGGCGGCCCCGCACATCATGGGGATCACGGCACCGCTCCGGATCCCCTCCACCAGCGTCTCCTCGATCTCGGAAGGAGACAGATCTTCTCCTTCCAGGTATTTTTCCATGAGGTCGTCGTTCACTTCCACGACATTTTCGATCACCTTCTCGCGCCATTCCGCAACCGTCTCCTGCATGTCTTCGGGAATGGCATCGGTTTCGAAGCGGCCGCTGCCGTCCTTGTCATAGACATAGGCCTTCTCCTTCACCACGTCCACCACGCCGGCAAACCGGTCCTCGGCACCGATGGGGAGGAACAGGGGCGTGGGTTTTATTTCAAAGGCATCCGCCGTCTCTTCCATCACCTTGAAAAAATCGGCCCGTTCCCTGTCCATCTTGTTGATGAAAACGATCCTGGGAAGATGCTGTTCCTCGGTAAAGGCCCATACCTTTTCCGTGCCCACTTTCACACCGGCGGTGGCGTCGATGACCACGACGACCCCGTCGGCCGCCTGAAGGGCGGCCCGGGTATCGGAAAGAAAATTGTCGTCCCCCGGGGTATCGATGATATTGATGGTGTGCTTTTTCCAGGCGGCATGGTGAAAAGCGGTGCTGATGGTGATTTTCCTCTTGATCTCCTCCGGCTCGAAATCCAGGTTGGACGTCCCGTCATCCACCTTTCCCAGCCGGGTCGTGGCCTTCCCGCAAAAAAGGATGGCCTCGGCCAGAGAGGTCTTTCCAGATCCGCCATGGGCAACCAGGGCGACGTTTCTCAACTGTTCCGCTTTTTTTTCCATACCTGATCCCTTTCCTGATCCCGCTGAAGTTTTCCTCACGCCGGCGGCGGCCGGCCCGCCCCGGCCGCCCTTTTTCAGATGTTCGTGGGGAGATAATGACGGCTCCGTGGACCGAAGCCGATGAATAATAATAAAAAGTAACAACTACCCCAACAGCCGAATCAAAGTCAAGCAAGAATCAGTTTCACGCGCGGCGCGCGCCGGCGTCCGTCTTTCCCGGGCACGAACCGTGAATCGTCGGTTTTGGCCCCGGCAATCATGATTTTTTATTTGCCAAATGGCCCGGAAATGATAAAATTATAAATTTACAAGAAAAACCAAAGCTCGTGAACAGGCGTTCCCTCCGATTCCGGTCCACGCGCCCCGGTACGCCGATCTTGCGGACAGACCGGCGTACCCGGAACCGCCCGTAAAAGGAGGACGATGCCGCGAGAGATTCGGGAACCGGAACGTGATGCTGCTGCGCGACCTTATCGACACGTTCGGCGCGTACCTGGAAGACCGGAAAGGCTGCGCCGCCCACACGGTCCGGGGATATCTCACCGACCTCCGGCAGTTCGAGGAATTCCTGTCCCGCCGGAAGGCATCCCGCGGGGCGGTGACGGCGGAGTCCATCGACCCGCTGGTGGTGAGGGAATTCCTCGGGACCCTTTACGGCGCCGTGACCCGGACCACCATCGCCCGGAAGATGTCCGCCATCCGGTCGTTTTTCCGTTTTCTGGAAAAAAAAGGGCTGATCCGGGAAAATCCGGCGGCGGAGATCGCCTCTCCCAGGATCGAGAAATACATCCCCGCCTGCCTGCCGGTGGATGATGTCTTCAGGCTCCTTGAAAGACCCGACCGGAAAAAACCCCTGGGACTGAGGGACCTGGCGATCCTGGAGGTCCTCTATTCCTGCGGGTTGCGCGTGGCCGAACTGGCCTCCATGGATGTCCCGGACATCGATTTTGCGGAGCGCCTGGCGCGGGTCACCGGAAAGGGCGGGCGGGAACGCATCGTTCCGGTGGGTCGATACGCCCTGAAGGCCGTCGGCGCCTACCTGGATGCGGTGCGTCCCTTGAGGGCCCGGAAAGGAAAGCGGGCCGGGGAGGACCCGCTGTTCATCAATTTCAGGGGCGGCAGGCTGTCCACGCGGAGCATCGCGAGGATTATCAAGCGGTATGCGGCAGAGACCGGCCTGAGTCCCGAGATCAGTCCGCATGCCATGCGGCATACGTTTGCCACGCACCTCCTGGACGGGGGAGCGGATCTTCGGTCGGTACAGGAACTCCTGGGACACGCAAGCCTTTCCACCACCCAGAAGTACACCCATGTGAGTCTGGACCGGTTGATGGCGGTCTATGACCGCGCCCACCCGAGGAGCGGCGGCGGGGGAAAGGAACCGGCGAATCCCCCGGGAGAGGAATGACGCATCCCGGTCCATCGGACGCCCCTTCGCCCTGAACGGCGAAAGGCAAAGATTGCGCGTGAAAAGCTAAGGATCCCCGTCGGGGCCGATCCTTTTGGAGCTGTTATGGATATGGACGGAGACATGTTTTTTAAGTTGCGGGCGACCACCATCCTCGCGGTCAGGAAAAACGGACGGGCGGTCATGGCGGGAGACGGCCAGGTGAGTCTGGGCGATACCATCATGAAACAGAAGGCCCGGAAGGTCCGGTTCATGTATGAGGACCAGGTCCTGGTGGGGTTCGCCGGGGCCGCCGCCGACGCCTTCAGCCTGTTCGACAAGCTGGAGGCGAAACTGGCGGCCTTCAACGGGAACCTGACCCGGGCCGCGGTGGACCGGCCAAGGACTGGC
>CAZCVB010000132.1:0-6692 GCA_964501805.1 uncultured Desulfobacteraceae bacterium
GGCCCCTGCCCTCCGGCCTTTGCGCGGCGACTGTTGAGAAGGATTGACCTAGGCATCAGCCGGGAACTTCTTCGAGAAAGCCCCCTGGGATCTCTCTGGCGCGGCGTAAAAGGCGGGGTCGTGTCATGCAGGAAGAACGCTGAAAGATTCGAAAAGAAAAAAATGTTCTTGATTCGGGGTTAAGGAGGGGCCCGCCGGCACCGGGATTCCCCGGTGCCGGCGAGTCGTTTTGAGGGGGGCGCCCAGCAAAATTTAGGAGGCTGCCAAGTGTGCGCCCGCTCTATAAACTCAGCAAGATGCATGCCATGAATTTCATCCCGACACGGAATGCCGGACATCGATCCCGTATTTTTTCATCCGGTTCCAGACGGTGACACGGGACACCCCCAGGATCCGCGCCGCCTCCGACTGGTTCCCCCCGGCCGTTTTCAGGGCCTTGATCAGCTCCCGTCTTTTCAGCGTGTCGCGGTCGATGACCACTCTCCTTTTTCGCCTTTCCGGGGAGGGGCTGCCTTCAAGGACCTGGGGCGGGAAATGGTACGGCTGGATCAGCGTCTCCCGGCAGGCCACGAACGCGTATTCAAAAGCACTTCGCAGTTCCCGGACGTTTCCGGGCCATGAATAGTTGACCAGGATTGCCATGGCGTCCTCTGAAATCCCGCGAATCGGCTTTGCGTTTTTAAGCTTGATCCGCCTGAAAAATGCTTCCGCGAGGATGGGGATATCCTCCAGGCGTTCCCTCAGGGGCGGCAGGACAATGGGGATCACGTTGATCCGGAAAAAGAGGTCTTCGCGAAACCTGCCTTCCTTGACCAGGCCCCGCAGGTCCCGGTTCGTGGCGGTGATGATGCGGACATCCACGGGAATGGGGCGGTTGTCGCCCACCCGCTCGATCACGTTTTCCTCCAGGACCCGGAGGAGTTTTACCTGAATGGAAGGGGGGAGGTCTCCGATTTCATCCAGAAAGATATCCCCGCCCCTGGCGGCCTCGAACCTTCCCTGCCGACTCCGGTAAGCGCCGGTGAACGCGCCTTTCACATGCCCGAACAGTTCGCTCTCCAGCAGTGACTCGTTGAGGGCCGCGCAATTCACCTTTACATAAGGGCTCCGTTTCCGGGCCCCGGCATCGTGAATCGCCTGGGCCACCAGCTCTTTCCCGGTGCCGCTTTCGCCGAAGATGATGACCGGTGCGTCCGAGTGGGCCGCATTCTCCACCAGGTCGAATACCTGATGCATCCGTTCGGAAATACCGAGAATCCCGTGGAACCCGTCCTCGCCCCGCAGCTCCCGCTTAAAGGCGTCTATCTGGTGATTTTTCTCTATGATCTCGGATATATCGGTCATTGTCTCCACCGCGCCCACCACCTTTCCATCTTCATCTCGAAGGAGCGCGGCGTTTTTGAGCACATGGACCCGTTCGCCGTTTTTCCTCGCCAGCGTGCAACGCCGAAACTCCAGATTTCCGGTCCCGAAGAGGACGCACCACTGGGCATGCTCGCAATCCCGCGCCATCTGGCAGATGTCGCAGCCCAGGGCGGAGCACGGCTCTCCAACCAGTTCTTCCGGCGAAAACCCGGTCATGGCGGAAAGCCCCCTGTTCACGGAAATGATGGTCCCGCTGGTGTCCACGATCATGAGCCCTTCGTGAATGGTGTCGATCACGGTCTCCCAGTACCTGTTCAGATTCTGTTCAAGCATAACGTCCCTTCCTGTAAAAAATTAATAGGTATCAAGTATAAATTTTTAACACTTTATGCGCAAGAAAAAATCGTATGGTCCGGTTCCGGGCAACGGGCGTGCCGTCCGATGAGGGCTCTTTCCGCCGGACGGGTTCCCGGTGCCCTCGGTTCCAAAACCTCTTCTGTCGCAGGGGATCCGATACCCGGCGCGGACCAGGATGATCGGAGAAAAGGCTTGACATTACAGAAACTTCAGAAGTAAACTCAACAAATTTTGTGGATGCGAATATGCTGCTTTTTCGGCCGGACGGATGGAAAGGGGTGGGGAAGACTGCGGGGAGGAACGGATGAAGGCGTTTGCACCGGTTCAATTTGTCGTGAACCCTTGCGATGTTAAGGAGACGGTATAATGAAAAAGTATTTTTCGGCAGGGGGGCTTCTGGTCTTTGCCCTGATCTTCTGGGCCGGTCCGGCCGCCGCAGACGATGACCTGGCCACGGATATCACCCGGGAGACCATCGTGGGACCCGGGAGCGTCCAGGTCCAGACGGGCAAGGATATCCTCATGAGTTTCGGCGCCACGGTGCGCATCATCCCCACATCCGATACCGACTGGGACTTCGGCATGAGCAAGGAGCCCGCGGTGGCGGGCGGCTACCTGTTCGGGGGGCTTGGAAAAAATTTTTTCAAGGATCATGTGAACGAGGCGGGATGGGTCAATAACAGCTACATCCGAAACGAGACCAAAATTTACTTCAATGCCATGCCGAGAGACCGCAAGTGGAGTTTCTACGCGGCGCTTGAATTCGACGACATCCTCGATACCGGTTCCGTGGACGCCAGGGGAGGGAAGAGCAACGACACCAGCAATTTCGGCCTGGAGCGGTTGCAGGGGACCTTCGCGCTGCCGTATAACATGCGGTTTCACGCGGGATGGGACGTCTGGCACGTGGATGCCATCGAGGCGGCCTCCTTTGTTTACGGGGACGATAACCCGGGCTTCTGGCTGACCGGCGATTATGACACCTTCAGTTTCAACGTGGGATACTTCAAGTTGGCGGAAAACGATTTTCAGACCGCGCCGGCCACGCTCAACAACGCCGCCGATGACGACCGGAGCCTCTACGCCGGGTATGTGACGTGGAAACCGGACAAGCAGAATAAATTTCAGTTTTTCTATCTTTTTGACCGGATCCGGAATATTCCGGCGAACGATCTGCTGGCGAGCCTTTCGGGCGGCCTCTTCGGCATTGCCACGGGAAAGACCCCCAGCACGGATTCCCACCATGTCGGCGGCTACTGGATCGGGAATTACGGCGGGCTGGAACTCTTTTTTGAGGGGGTGTACCAGTTCGGACAGGCGGAGGACACGGGATTCGCCCAGGGGGATTTCGATATCTCCGCCTATGCCCTGGCGGCCGATATTTCCTATGATTTCAAGGCGTCCCTCGGATTTATGCTCAAGCCGCACCTCGGTTTCATATATACCTCCGGCGATGACGATCCCACTGACGATAACCTGGAAGGGTACGTCGGCGTGGAGACCGGGCCGCGATTCTCCAAGCGGTGGGGCGGGGAGAATACCATCATCGGCGACACCAATCTCGTTCTGGGGACCATCCTCTACAGCTACCTTCCTTCGCTTTACGGGAACGGCACCCCTATTGCCACAGGCGGCCTTCAGAATACGGCGGGCATGGGTACCGGCCGCGGCGACAATCCCGGGCTGACCCTGATCAGCGCGGGATTGACCTATGCGCCGAGGCGGTTCATTATCTACAAGACAAATGCCAATGTCTTCAGGTGGAATGAAGACTTCAACGTGACCAACATGGTGAATCCGCTTCTCGGAACCACGAAAGTGGATTCCGGGTACGTGGGAACCGAATGGGACAATGAATTGACCCTGGCCCTCAGCCGGCACAGCTTTATCAAAGGGCAGGCGGCCTTTTTCTTTCCCGGCGGGGGCGTCAAGGACGTGACGGAGGCCCTGGGCGCCAAGAGCGACGACACGGCCATGCGTCTTGCCATGGAGTTCATCTGGAATTTTTGACCCGGCACCCCGGTTTGACGGTTTTTGGGCTGGAGGTTGAGGCCGGAGGATCAGCCTCTCGCGCCTTCAACCTTTGGTCCTTTATTGTTTTGAATCGCCCCCCCCCTGTAGTGCGGAAAAAAATGGCGATAAAGCGGTTATCCACATACTGCCGGCAGTCCGCGATCCTTTGCATCCTGGGGTTGCTGTGCGCCTGCGCAGCCCCCGCCGACATGGTGAGTGAAACCCCTGATCCCGGGGAAAACTTTTCAAGCGCCCAGATCCGGGAGTTCACCGTGGACCAGCCCTTTATGCTCTCCGGCGATTATTTCAGGGAAAAAAGTTACAACAGGACCCTGGATCTCAGGGAGATCGTTTCTTCGGGAAAAAAGCTGGAGACGGAGCAGGAAGACCTGAAAAGCCGGGTGGCGATGCTGGAGAAGGAACTGGCTGAAAAGCGGGGGAATTTCGGGCCCGGGACCATCCCGGTATCCGCTCTTCAACCGGACGAGGTGCTTCATCCCTTCCAGGTAAAGGTGGGTCTCCTCATCGACCGGAAGAAGGTCTCCCCGCTTCATGCCGGTCTTTTGAAAAGAGCGGCCCGGGATGCGGCGGAACAGGTACCCGTCATCTTTATTCCTCCCGGGGAAGTGGTGGAGGCCCTCTCCGGAACGGATTGCATTCACAAAAAAGACCTTGCCTGCGTGAGCCGGGCCCTGGGTCTTTATCCCGGCGTGCGCATCCTGATACTGGTGGAGGGATTCATCGTCCCGGAACAGGCGCCGGGGACCCTGAGCCTGAAGCTGAGCATGGCCGATACCGGTCTTGTCTTCAGGTACCCGGGAAAAGAGATTGATGTGCCGTTGAAACGGGAGGCGGATCTCGCGGGGATGGTTCAAAAGATTTTCACGGCGCTTTTTTACGAGGCCGCGGGCAAAGGCCGGGTCATGCCCTGGTTCTGCCGGACTTTTTCAAGAGAGAAAGACCTGTGGTATGTCAACGCGGGAAGGGAATCAGGCCTCAAGCCCGGGGATATCCTTGATGTGGTGCCCGGGGGGAAACTGGTGAAGGCTCCGACAGGCGTTCCGGCGGGATGGCTCCCGGGAAATAAAAAAGGGGTGGTGAGGGTCGAGCGGATTTTCGGGAGGGACGCGGCTGCCTGTTCCCTGGTGGAGGGACGCGGGCCGGAACCGGAAGATATCCTTGTGAAGGGGGATCGTCCGGGCGGCCCGGAGGAATCCGGCAGCTTCCCCCGGCATTCCCCTGTTCATGCAAAAGAATGACGGCCGTGCGGTATCGAAGTGGATGGTTTTTTTGATAAATTGTCATAATTTTCTTGCAAAAATGAAAGGGCTGTGTTAATAGCCCGCAACATACGGGAAGAGTAGGGCATGGGAGTGTTTAAAATCTTTAATTTTTAAGGAGGAAAGAGATGATGAAAAAGGTTGTTTTGGCTTTTGTTGCGCTGGCGCTGATGCTGACCCTCCAGACTTCCATCGCACGTGCGGGAGGGGGGGCATCCTACCCCCTCGGCGCCGAGGACTTCATGTCGGGCGCGTTTCCTCCCCCGGGTCTCTACTTCGACAATTATGGCTACTATTATCATGGCGGCGACATGAAGGACGAGGACGGCGATGATATTGCGGCCTTTGACGAACTGGACGTGACGGCCTACGTGCTCCGGTTCATCTGGATCAGCGACAAGACCTTCCTGGGGTCCCAGTACGGCCAGCACCTGTTTATCCCGTACCTGGACGTGGACCTGGACTTCAAGGTGCCGGTCGGGCCCAAGGCCAAGAGCCATTACCATGACAACGGCGTTCCCTACCTGATCTACAGCCCCCTGATCATGGGATACCACCTGATGCAGGGAAAGCTCCACATCGCCATCTCCGCGGTCGATCTCTACATCCCCATGGGACAGGACGACGGGAACATGGCCACGGTGGGCCACAACTTCTGGACCTTTGAGCCGGTTGCCGCTTTTACCTACATGCCCTTCGGGTGGAAGTGGGCGTTTTCCGCCAAATTCATGTATGACTTCAATACCGAGCAGAAGGATTGCCCCACGGTGTATGGCTTTGAGGTGGACCGGGATCCGGGACAGGAATTTCATTTCGATTACAGCATCTCCTACGGGGTCACCCCGCATCTGCGCATGGGCGTCAACGGTTATTATTACAAGCAGACCACGGACGACGACTACAAGCTGAATGCCACGATACCCGCGCCGGTGCAGGCCCTGCTGAATGCGGACGAGAACAACCACAGCGAGGTCTTTGCCGTGGGTCCGGGGATCTGGTACAACTACAAGAACATGTTCTTCATCCTGCGGAGCCAGTGGGAAATGGGGGCGGAGAGCAAGACCGAAGGGCAGAATGTCTGGTTGAAGTTTATCATCAAGTATTAGGCCTTTTTCCGAATCATGCTGGCCGTCCGCGCGGGCCGGGGCGTTAAGCGAAGGTTTTCCGTCCCGCGCGGAATGACGAATACATCAGCAGGCAAGGCCCCGTCCGCCATCCTCCAGTCCGGATGAGATGGCGGGCGCGGGCGGAAACACCGGGAAAGGAGGTGAGGAGAGAGCGGGCCTTCGGGCCGGAAAGCGGGTGCCCCCCGGAGAGGCCGGGGCGGGTCCACCCGGCATGGCAATCGAGACGTTACATTTCTAATTAAGGGAGGAAAAGTAATGAAAAAGTTTTGTCTGTTTGCGGCGCTTGCGGCGTTCCTGCTCTGGCCCCTGGCATCGTTCGGCGCCATGGGCGAGATGAGCCCCAAGAGCAAGGACATCAGCGTGCAGTTTTTCGGCAGCCTCAAAACCTATCCCACGTGGATGCAGGACCTGGATTTCGGCGGGAACAATAGCCTGGACTTCCTCATTGACGAAAACGGGGTCATGTCCGATTTCAACATCCGGAATGAACTGCGGATGGGGTGGGTCGGAAAGGGAAAGAACTTCGATTTTCTGATCATCCTGGAGAGTG
>CAZCVB010000133.1:0-6570 GCA_964501805.1 uncultured Desulfobacteraceae bacterium
CGGACCACATCAAGGGTCTCGTCCGGGGACCCCGTGTCGGCGGCCACAAACGGCCCGAACATCTCTTCCACACCGCGGAGCAATCGATCCGTCGTTTCCGACAGATCCAGGCGCAGAAGGAGTCCCGGGATATTCAATGTTACCGTTTTCATGGAATGTCGTCGACATACCGCGTCTTTGGAAAAAGCCCCTTCTCGTAGGCCTCCTGGCAGAACCAGTAGGGGGCGGTGAGACGGCCTTCCAGGTGATAGGCGCAGGCCCGGCAGCTGCCCAGGCAGATCTTTTTAAAAAAGCACTTTCCGCAGATCCCTTCCAGGTCCCGGGGAACGGACTCCCGGAGGGCCTTCAGGAGGGGATGCGTCCGCCAGATGGTGTCCAGGCGGTCCCGGAGGATGTTTCCCATGACCAGGTCCTTTTCCACGGCCCCGATGCCGCAGAACGAGACATCGCCGTTTTCGGCGATCCCCAGGATATTGAGGATCGGGCATTCGGCATGGCCGCCGCTCACGATCTCCCGGAAGGGCTCAAAGGCGACGGGAAGCGAAAAGTAGACCGGGATGCCCAGCCGCGGCCGGAGGTCCTCCCGGATCCGGCGGGAAAGGGCGATCAGTTCCTCCACCGAAAGCGTGAGGCGCGCCTGTTTCATGCGCAGGCCCCGGCCCATGGGCAGGACGGGATTTACCTTGAAGGAGCTTGCGCCGCGGGCCTCCGCGAGAAAGGCCACGCGCTCCAGCCCCGCCATGTTGTCCCTGTAGAGGGACATGATCACCTGGATGTCCACCCGGTGCCGCCGGAGATGACCGATCCCCCGGAGGGCCGCGGCAAAGGCGCCCTTCATCCCGCGAAAGGCGTCGTGGGAGGCCTCGTCCGGGCCGTCGAGGCTGACGCTCACCGTCCTGACCCCGCATTCCCTGAGCCGCCGTGCGTCCGCGTCGTCGATCAGGGTGCCGTTGGTCTCCACGTCCACGATCAGGCCCCGGTCGTGAAAAAAAGAGATAAATTCCAGCAGGTCGCGCCTGAGGAAGGGTTCGCCCCCCGTGAGTTTCACACTGTGAAGTCCCAGGGGCACGGCCTGCCGGATCACCTCCTTCATCACCGCCAGGGAAACGATCCCCTGTCCGCCTTCCGTGCTTTCCGCCGCGCCCCCCGGCCCCGGGACCGTCTCCGGAGACAGCCAGCAGTGCCGGCACCTGAGATTGCACCGGTCCGAGATGTTGAGGTAGAGGGCGCCCAGTGTATAGGGCGGTGTTTCAGGGGCCGGGGGAGAACCCTCGGCCGCAGGATTGGATCCGGAGACGGTCATTGTTTCGCGATGGAGAGAAGGTTGAGTTCCAGCAGGTGATGGAGGAACGCTTCCACGTCCGTCTTCAGTCGTTGGTCCGCCGGGTCCACGTCGTATTGCCCGGCCATTTCGGCGTGGATATCCGCCGTCCGCCGTGCGCCGGCCTTCAGAACGCTGCAGATGAAAGCGCCGGTCCGGTTGACGCCGTGGACGGCGGCGGTTCGCGGGTCGTAGAGAAAGGCGCCGTCCGGTTCCCGCCGCAAGACGATATCCGGGCGGATCTCGAAGGCGAGGGATTCCAGGTTCATGGGCATCCTTCCCGGGGCTCCACCAGCCCCCTGCGAGAGAGGTTTTCATAAAGGACGCGGATATCGTGAAGGGCCCGGTCCGGGTCCACGTCATATTCCCGGCAGAACTTCCGGGCAATGGCCTCCGGGGCGGTCCGGCCGTCCGTGTTCATGAACACGAAGGCGGCCGACCGGTTCAACTCGTAGGGCAGGTTTTTCCTGAGATCGAACACCAGGACCCGGTCCCCGAACCGTTCCGCCAGGACATCTTTGCTCTTAGCAAATACCAACGGCGGCCTCCCGGTACATGTCGAACAGGACCTCGTACAACCGGTTCGTCTCTTCCCCGAAGATCCCGAGGATCCCGCTTTCCAGCGATTCCCTCATCCGGAGCAGCTCATGGTCCTTGCGGCCCGAAATATTGAGGGGAATATCGTAATACGCGTCACATGCCCGATGGAGGTATTCTTCCAGGTCGGGGACGCGTCCCTGCGCCCGGACCCGGTCGAACAGCTTTGTCCCGACAAAGGGCGTCAGCATGAAAAAATGGAGCCGTTTGATCTGGCTGAGATAGAACGGGCGGATCAGCCGCCTGAAAAAATCGACGGTTTCCCGGATGGAGTCGTCGTTTTCCCCGGTCATTCCGACCATGATATAGAGCGTCAGGGAAAGCCCGGCGTCCAGGCAGGTCCTGAGGGCCGTGAGCGCCCTCTCCACTCGGACGCCCTTGTTCAGGGCGTCCAGGATCCGCTGGCTTCCCGATTCGATGCCGAACCGGATATTGACGCATCCGGCCGATTTGATTTCCTCCGCCAGGCGCCGGTCCACCCGGTTCACATGACCGTTACAGGTCCACTGGACCTGGAGCCCCTTTCGTGTGAGTCCTTCGCAGAACTCGTGGACCCAGCGCCGGTCCCAGATCAGGATATCGTCCCAGAAATAAAAGACCTTGATCCGGTCGCCGTATTTTTCCAGCAGGACTTCCATCTCGTGGAGCACGCTTTCCACCGGCCGGTACCGGGGCCGGTATCCCTTGACGGTGTGATCGCAGTAGATGCAGTCGAAGGGGCACCCGCGGCTGGCCATGATGCTGACCAGGCCCGCTCCCTCTCCGTCCGTCCGGCAGCCCAGCCCGGGATGGGGGTCCCGGAGATAAATCTCCATGGGAAACAGGTCCCACGGGGGAAGGGGCAGGTTCCCGAGGCTTTTGAGCCTCGGTCTCTCCGGGGTCCGGACGATGCGGCCGGTCGGGTCCCGGAACCAGAGCCCCCTGACCGAGGCCGGGGTCTTTCCGTCATCCAGGGCCCCCGCCAGTTCCACCATGGTCGCTTCCCCCTCGCCCACCGCCACGAAATCGACGGGAAGATGCTTCACCAGGAACCGGGGCAGGGCGGACGCCAGGTGTCCGCCGATGACGACCCGGGATTCCGGGCATGCTGTCCGAAACGACCCGCACAGCCAGTTCACGTACGGGTAGTCTCCTCCCAGGGACGTGATGCCCACCAGCAGGCCACGGTCCTGCAGCCGGCGGATCCGGCGCAGGACGGCCTCTTTCGACCATCTTTCGGCATTGATGTCCCAGACGGTGACCTCGTGCCCGTGACGGAGCAGACAGCCCGCGATGGAGGCGAGGCCCAGCGGCATGAACACCTGGTAGATGGCGGGAGACGGGGGGTTGATCAGGAGGACGCGCATGTCAGGATGTTTCCTTTGTAATGAGCCGCCTTTCCATGAGATCCGCAAGAAAGGCCGTGACATCGGGCGCGGCCCGGTCCGTGTCGATCCGGTAGCGGTCGGCCACGCGGCGGATCAGGTCGGCCACCCGCGCGGGCCGTTCCATCATCTGCCAGAGGCGGGTCCCCGTCTCGTTCAAACGGAAAGGACGGGGATCCCCCGGCCTGAGGAGCAGGATCTGCCCGTCGAGGATCCTGTAGACGACCTCTTTTTTCCGGATGACCTGGTCATCCGGTCCTATCAGGATGTTCGGTTTCATGGCGATCCCTGGATCGGTTGAGCTGTTGCATATTTCTTAATCTCCTAAGATACCGGCTCGGTCCTGAAAAGTCGAGGGTGAAAAACCGGGAAGGGAGCTAAAGGGCGGCCCTGACAGACCGGACGACCTTCCGAACTTCTTCCTCCGTGAGCGAGGGGTGGACGGGGATGGAGACGGCCCGCGACCACACCCGGTCCGCGGCCCCGTATCCGGGAAGATCCAGGTACCGGTGGAGGGGCCTGAAAACGGGTCTCCGGCAGACAACCCCTTCCGCGTGCATCCGTTTCATGAACCGGGAGGGATCGTCAACCTCTATGACGTACCGGTAATAGACGTGCCGCATCTCTTCGGGAGCCACAGGCACGTGAACCGCGGGCGGGAGTTCCGCGTGATAACGTGCCGCGATCTCCCGCCGTTTCCGGATGGCGGCGGGGAGTCGCCGGAGCCGGCTTCTTCCCAGGGCGGCGTGGATATCGGTCATTTTGTAGTTGTACCGGACGGCATAGTCTTCCTTTTCATCGTAGTCCCTCAGGTCCCTGACCCGGGCGATGAGGTCTGGATCGTCGGAGAGGACCATCCCTCCCTCCCCGGCGCACAGCATCTTGGTGGCATACAGGGAAAAGACGGACGCCGCGCCCATGGTCCCCGCGTTCCGGTCCCCGAGGGCCGCTCCCACGGACTGGGCGCAGTCCTCGATCACAGGGACCCCGAGGGAAAGGAGGGCGTCCATGTCCGCCGCCAGGCCGAACATGTGCGGGACGATGACGGCGCGGGTCCGGGGGGTGACGGCGCGTTTCGCGCAGTCCGGGTCCATGTTGCCGGTGGCCGGATCGATGTCCACGATGACCGGGGCCGCGTCCGTGTAATGGACGGCGTTCAGAAGGGCGGTGCACACGAAGGTGGGAATGATGACCTCCGATCCCCGGCCGACCCCGAGGGCGAGAAGCGCCAGGTGAAGGGCCGCCGTGCCGGAGCTGACGGCCGCGGCGTGCCGGACCCCGACGAACGCGGCCATTTCCTTTTCAAGGGCGGCCGTCACATCGCCCTGGGCCAGCATGCCGGACCGCAACACCCGCACGACCTCGGATACATCGTCTTCTTCCAGGACAACTCTCGAAAGGGGAATCATCTCGGGCCATACCTCGTTCGAACCCCGGCGTCCCCGGACGCCGGTCTACCGGTCGATGTTGATGAACAGCCGTTCCGACACGAATCCCTCCGCCAGGAGGACCCGGCCCTGTACCCCCCGGAAGTGGGCGGAGGAGCGGGCCACGTCGACGATGGAAAGGTCCTGGATGTTGGTCTTCATGATCTGGGAGGCGTGCGCCTCCAGCGCGGCGATCTTTTTGTCCAGGACCGCTCCGATGTCCACGAATACGTTGGGCGTAAAGCTCCGGGTGGTGGGGACCTCGTAGAGGAGGACGTTCTTGATGTACCGGGTGGCGGAAAGGACCGAGCGGTTGACCACCCGGTGGTCCTGGTGGGTATCCTCGTAAGAGTTGACAAAGATGAAGTGGGGCCGGATCCGGGCGATGTGCCGTTCCACCACGTGGATGATTTCATTTCCCCTGTTAAGGAGTTCGGTGTCCCTGAAGCCCCCCCAGAAGACCTCTCGGGCGCCGATGATCCCGGCGGAGGTCAACTGCTCCCGGTAACGGATGTCGCCGTCCCCTCCCATCTCGCCCCGGGTGATGATGAGCAGGAACACGTCGTGTCCCTGGAGGGCATACTTGATCAGGGTCCCGCCGCAGCCGATTTCGATGTCATCCGGGTGCGGCCCGATTGCGAGGATGTTCATGTTTCCCCCCTCAGGATGGCGAGGCTCTCCTCGCCGTGGTTGAATATCAGGTCAATGACCGACAGAAAGGGTTCAAAGTCTCCGAAAAGCTGGTCATAGACCGGGTGCCGGTAGTCCTGGAAAAGGACATGGACGCCGCTTTTGGCCCAGGCATCAAGGCGCATGTACTGTCGTCCCCCGCTCCCGGCCAGGTAGGTGTCCCCGTCGAAATACCGCGTAATGGCGATGAGCCGTTCATCCGGGTCCTCGGGAAAATCTCCCAGCTCCGACGCCACGTGAATGGGAGTATCGATCCCCAGGTGCCCGGCCAGTCGTTTCACCACGGTGATGTTGAGGGGGGAGATGAACTCCCAGGGGGTGGAAAGGATTTCCTCGAAAAAATCCCCGAGCGAGTCAAAACAGGGGGCCTTCCGGTAGTTGGACAGGAGGGCCTGGCGGTGTTTATGCTGCCAGTTCACCGTGTTGTTCACCGGGACCTGGTTGATGCGCTGGGGAAATTTGTACCGGACCGGAACCGTGAGCCAGCGGGGGCCCTGGGCCGTCTTGATGCGGTTTCGGTTCTGCCACTCGTTTTTCTTGAACTGCACGGTGTCCAGCAGGACGAAGACGTCCGCCCGGTCGATCTTGTCGAAATATCCCAGCCAGGGCAGGAACTGGGGCTGGTGCACGGCCACGATCGTCATGGGTCCCCTCCGTGGCTATCGCGGCCGGTCCCCGGCTCCGGCCAGGATCTCCCGGAGGTCCCGTCTCACGGCCGGATCGTTCAGAAGCTGACGGACTTCCCGTGACGCGATCCCCGCCGCGAAAACGATCCCGTTCCGGGTGCTCTGTTTGAGCGGCACCGCCAGCAGGCAGCCGGTGCCGGCGATTTCATGCACGGCGGTCTGGACCCCGTACTGGATGCCTTCTTTGATCTGCTGTTTCATGGCCGCCGCGGCGGCAAAAAATGCCAGCAGGAAAATAATCCCCCAGGGAACGGCCGTCACAATCTGCCGCAGGAACAATCGACCCATGCCTTCTTTTTCCATCGGTTCGCCTCCCTTGTGAGTTTTTATCTCCGGACAGGGCATCCGGATGCCGCCGGGGCCCGGTTTCAGGTGGGACGGCCGGGCGGCTGGAACGTCACGAAAACGGGGTTGGAAACCAGTGCCCCCTCACCCCGGACGTCGATCCGGTAATAGACCTTCCGGCCCGGTCTGTAAACGGCGTC
>CAZCVB010000134.1:0-6563 GCA_964501805.1 uncultured Desulfobacteraceae bacterium
CTCTGCCGGAAATACGGCTCCCGTCCCCGCTTCATCCTCCTCTCCGCCACCATCAGCAACCCCCGCGAGTTCGGCGAGTCCCTGGTGGAGGAGAAGATCCGCGTGGTCCGCTCCACCGGCGCCCCGAGGGCGGCGCGGGATTTCCTGTTCCTGAATCCGGGAGACGGGTCCAACTTCACCGCGGCGAAGCTCTTCATTCACTCCCTCCGCAGGGGTTTTCGGACCATCGTCTTCACCCAGTCCCGAAAGGTCACGGAGCTGATCCACCTGTGGGTCTCCCAGCTCTCCCCCGCCCTCGGGAAAAAGGTGAGTTCCTACCGGGCCGGGTTCATGCCCGGAGAAAGAAGGGCGATCGAAAAGCGGCTGGCCGACGGGGACCTGCTGGGGGTGGTCTCCACCAGCGCCCTGGAGATGGGCATCGATATCGGGCACCTGGACGTCTGTATCCTGGTCGGGTACCCCGGCACCATCATCAACACCTGGCAGCGGGGCGGGCGCGTGGGCCGCGCCGGAAGGGACTCCCTGGTCATCCTCCTGGCAAAGCCGGACGCCCTGGACCAGTACTTCATGAAACACCCCGAGGACTTCTTCGGGAGACCGTTCGAGGCCGCGGTGCTGGACCCGGACAACCGCTACGTGCTCGAGGCCCACCTGCCGTGCGCCGCCGCTGAAATGCCCCTGACCCTGGCGGATCAAAGGTTCTGGCCGGGGGACCTTCGCGGGCACCTCGAAAACCTGGAACGCTCCGGGACCCTCCACCGGAGCGCGGAAGGGGAACCCGCCTGGTATGCCGCCCGGCGCTCCCCCCACCGGTTCGTGAACATGCGTTCCGCCGGGGAGACCTACACCATATTCGAAAAGGAGACCGGCGAGGCCATCGGCACCATCGGCGGGATCAAGGCCTTCAAGGAATGTCATCCCGGGGCCGTCTACCTTCACCACGCGCGCCGGTACCTGGTGGAGCGCCTGATGCTGGAAGAGAGAGACATCATCGTCCACCATACCGACCTTCGCTATTTCACGCGGACGCGGACCGAAAAAGAGACGGAGATCATGGAGACCCTCCAAAGCCGGCCCGAGGGCCAGTTCCTGGTCCGGGAGGGACGGCTCAAGGTGACCGAAACGGTCACGGGGTTTGAAAAAAGGAAACTCCCCGGCCAGGAACTGATGGGGGTGTTTCCCCTGGACCTGCCCCCCCGGACCTTTGAAACCATCGGGTTGTGGGTGGAGATCGAACCGGAGATCAAGGCCTTCGTGGAGCGGGAAGGCCGCCACTTCATGGGCGGCATCCATGCCATCGAGCACGCGGCCATCGGCATGTTTCCCCTGTTTGCGCTCTGCGACCGGAACGATATCGGCGGCATCTGTTATCCCCATCACCCGCAGGTGGGGAAAAGCGCCGTCTTCATCTACGACGGGTATCCCGGCGGGGTGGGCCTGGCCTCGCGCGGGTTCGAGGTGATCTTCGATCTCCTGGAGCGGACCTATCGCCACGTGAGCGAGTGCGAATGCGAGGACGGGTGCCCCTCCTGCATCCATTCCCCGAAATGCGGCTCCGGGAACAAGCCCCTGGACAAAAAGGGGGCCCTGCTCATCCTCGAATGTCTTCTCGGGCGGATCGCCCTGTCCGACATCTGCGGCGATGCGGGGGATCCCGGGCCCATGCCGGTGTCCGTTGACCCCCCTCCCGCGCCCGAGGCGTCCAGCGCCCCGCGCATCCTCTTCCTGGACCTGGAGACGCGGAAGACCGCCAGGGAGGTGGGCGGCTGGCACAACACCCGGCTGATGCGGATATCGGTGGCGGTCCTCTTCGACAGCCTGAAGGACGATTTCATCGTCTTTGAGGAGGACCGGACCGCCGACCTGCTGGCACACCTGGACCGGGCGGACCTGATCGTCGGGTTCAATATCAAGAAATTCGATTACAGCGTCCTGGGGGCCTATACCGGGAAGGACCTCCGGTCCCTTCCCACCTTCGATATCCTGGAGGACGTCCACCGGCGGCTGGGATTCCGGCTGTCCCTGGACCACCTGGCCAAAGAGACCCTCAACCGGGGCAAGACCGCCCACGGCCTCCAGGCCGTGGAATGGTTCCGAAAAGGTGAGATGGAAAAACTCACAAAATACTGTCGCGAGGACGTGGCGGTCACGCGGGATCTCTTCCGCTACGGCCTGGAAAACGGGCACCTCGTTTACAGGGAGAAACGCTCCGGCACGCGGCTGAGGCTCCGGGTTGACTGGGAACTGGACAAACTGCTACAGTGACCGCCCGGTTAAAGCGGAAGCCGCGGTCCGTCATCCGGGCCGGTCTTCCGGTGGAACGGCCGGAAAACGAGCGTTCAGGGACGGGACATGAAAGCGTTTGACTGCCGCATGTGCGGGGAGTGCTGCTACGGCGAAGGCGGCATCGTGGTAAGCCGGGAGGAAGCGAAACGGATCGCCGGTCACCTGGGGATCGGCGCGGGGATGTTCATCATGCGGTACTGCGAAATCCGGCACGGCCGCATGTATCTCAGGACCGGACCGGACCGTTACTGCGTCTTCCTGGAGCGGGGAAAGGGGTGCCGCATCCACCCGGTCAAGCCCGCGGTCTGTTCCCTGTGGCCGTTTTTTCCGGCCAACCTGACGGACCGGGAGAACTGGGAGGCGGCAAAGGAGGCGTGCCCCGGCATCAGCAGGGACTGCTCTTTTGAAGATTTCGTGGCCCAGTCGAAGAAATGAACCTTCTCCGGGCCCTCATCGATATCATTTATCCGCCGCGATGCGCGGTGTGCCGCCGGTTCCTTGAAAAACCCGCGGGAGGGCTCACGGCCCTGTGCCGGTCCTGCGCGGACCGGTTCGTGCCGATCCGCCCCCCGCACTGCCCGGTGTGCGGAAAGCCCTTTTCGTCGGGCCCCCCGGAAAACCGCCACTGCGGGGCATGCCTGAGGAAACGGCCGGCATACGCGGCCGCGCGCGCGCCGTATTTGTACGAGGGCGTCCTCATGGAGGCCGTCCACCGGTTCAAGTACGGCCACAGGAGCGCCCTTGCCCGCGACCTGGGACCGCTCCTTTCCCGCTTTGCCGCGGACTGGCCCGGCGCACGGCGGGCCGACGTGATCCTGCCGGTGCCGCTCCATCCGAAACGATTGCGGGAGCGGGGATTCAACCAGAGCCTCCTGCTGGCACGGCACGTGGCCGCGGCCCTGGAGACCCCGCTGGACTACCTGTCCCTCCGGCGGACCCGGTACACCCGGCCCCAGGCCGGCCTGGGGAAAAAAGAACGGCGGAAAAACGTGCGCAGGGCCTTCCGGGTGGCGGATCCGGGAAAGATCGCGGGGAAGACCCTCCTCGTGGTGGACGACGTGGCCACCACGGGAAACACGCTGGATGAATGCGCCGGCGCACTGCTACGCGCGGGCGGTGAAAAAGTGTACTGCCTGGTCCTGGCCAAGGCGGGGACCGGCTGAAGACGGCACGGCCGGAGCACGGGCCGAAAACGCGGGTGAAAGGACATGACGGCGCCCCCCTCTTCTTCCAAGATAAAGACCCTTGACGAGGCCGCGGCCGCGTGCGCCCGGCTCAGGTCCCTGGGGAAAAAGGTGGTCTTCACCAACGGCTGCTTCGATATCCTCCACCCCGGGCATACCCGGTACCTTTCGGCCGCGCGCGCCCTGGGGGATCACCTGGTGGTGGCCGTCAACAGCGACGCCTCGGTAAGGGCCATCAAGGGGGCCGGGCGGCCGGTGATGGGGGAGGCGGCAAGGGCCGAACTCCTCGCGGCCCTCCGGTGCGTGGACACGGTGGTCATCTTTGAAGAGGAGACCCCCCTCACCGTCATCCGCCGCCTGTTGCCGGATGTCCTCGTGAAAGGGGGCGACTGGGCCGAAGACCGGATCGTGGGCTCGGAAGTGGTCAGAAAGGCGGGCGGGGAGGTGAGGCGGATCCCCTTTGTCAGCGGATTTTCCACCACGGCGATCATCGAAAAGATCCTGGCGCGCCATGCGGGGAAGGATCCGGCGTCATCCGGATAAAAGGGGCCGGCCCGCCGGAAAATTCAAAAGCATGCTTGCCATGAAATCGCGGGTTTGATAATATAAAAATTTCTTGTGCGCCCATAGCTCAGCTGGATAGAGTGACGGACTACGAATCCGTAGGTCGGGTGTTCGAATCACCCTGGGCGCACCACCCATTCAGACCGGTGAAAACGGGCTCAGCCTTCCATGGGCCGCTCCTCCTTTCCCGCCCGCCTCCCGTACCCCTGCAGCACGGCCTCGGCCTCCGACCGGATCTCGTCCCTCAATGATTCCGGCTCCAGCACCACGGCGTCCGACCCCCAGCTCATGATCCAGAACCGGATCTCGGCGGTCCCCGCCACCTCGGCCTCGAAAATAACGGCCCCGTCATCCTGCGGGTGTATTTCCTGGGTCTCGTGCCAGATCTTTTCCCGGACATAACCCGCGACATCGGGCGAAAACCATATCCGCACCTTTACCGGCTCTCCCCGGAACACGCCGAAGCTCGGCCCGGTGTATTCTTCCAGGCTGAAATCCTCCGGGACATCAAAGGTATCCCCGGTCTGGTGGAGCATCTTGATCCGGTCCAGGGCGAATATCCGGATTTCCCGGCGCATGTGGCAGAAACCGATCAAATAAAAGGTGCCGTTCAAAAACCAGACCCCATAGGGATCCACCTTCCGCCGGGTCTCCTTTTTCCGGCTCATGGTGTAATAGACCATCTCGATGGTCCTGCGGCTGAGGGCCGCGCTCTCGACGCGGTTGATGATTTCCCTGAACCTGCCGTATTTCTTGTAAGGCTTCAGGCCCACGTGGAGGGTCCGGGCCGTGTTTTCCAGGTATGTCGCGGCGTCCGGCGGCAGGCTGGTCCGGATCTTCCGGAACAGGGATTCAAGGGAATCATAAAACACGGTCCCCTTGAATACCTTCAGCATGTTCCGGCTGAAATAGAGGGCCATCAACTCCGTGAAGCTGAAAGGGATGGGGATCCGGTGTTTCACGGTGTCCAGAACGGACCAGAGGCTCCTCCCCTCCACTTTCTCCGTGTAAATGGGAAACCCGGCGATCTGGAGGGCCTCCAGGTCCCGGTAGACCGTCCTCGGATTGCATTCCAGTTCGCGGGACAGGTCCGCCGCGGACTTCCCCGCCCTGGAGGAAATCAGCGTCCGGATGATCCGCCACTGCCTTCCCAACTGGTCCCCTCTGGCCATGGCAAGCCTCCCTGGTCCGTTACGATCCACGCGAAATTCCGGCACGGGATACAAGGGTTTTTTACCATTTATTCATAAATCACGATTTTTTTCAAAAAAAGTTCTCCGGTTGTGACCGTATCTGACAAAACCTTCCGGTATCATTTAGTCAAATTTCATCCGGGATTCCCAAAAATAAGGAGGTCACACCCATGGAAAACACCATCAAAGAATACCTTGAGGGACTGAAATTCGGGAGGAAACAGGTCTACAGGAACCTCTGCATGTTCCCCGCCCTTTCAACCGACGCGGTCTCTTTTGACTACGCGACCCTGGACGAGGCCCTGTCGGACGGCCGGGTCGAGGTGGTTGAAGTGGACGACGGGGGATCGGTGCCGGAACTCAAGGTCGTGAACAGGTCCCCCGGTCTTGTCCTGATCCTCGACGGCGAAGAGCTGGTGGGGGCGAAACAGAACCGGATCGTCAACACCTCGATCCTGCTCCGGGGAAAATCCACCACCCTGATTCCCGTGAGCTGCGTGGAACAGGGCCGCTGGTCCTACCGTTCCCGGCGTTTCAACACGGAAAACCGGATGCTGTCCCAGCGTCTCCGGGGAAGGAAGGCGGAACAGGTGACCGATGCCGTCCGGTTTTCCGGTGAATTCAGGTCCGACCAGGGGGCCATCTGGGAGGGTATCGCGGAACAGGCGGAAAGAATGCGCGCGGAGTCTCCCACCGGGGCCATGGCGGCCATCTTTGAAAAGGAAATGCCTTCCATCCGGGAATACGCGCGGCGCTTCCGCCCGGTTGACGGCCAGGTGGGCGCGGTCTTCATGATCAACGGGGCCGTGGCCGGCCTGGAGGCCTTCGGGAAACACGGGACATTCGAAAAGGTCTTTGAAAAACTGCTCCAGAGCTATGTCCTGGACGCCATAGACTGGTTTGATCCGGAGACGGAACATAAATTTCTCAAGAGCGAGGTGACCCGCTTCATGAAATCCGCCATGAGGACGCGCCCGGACCCGCACCCCTCGGTGGGCGCCGGGACCGACTGCCGCATGGAATCGGACAGGATCGCGGGGTTCGCCCTGGTCCTGGACAAAGAGATTCTCCATGTGTCATTATTTGCAAAGGAAAACGATGAAAAAGGGGCCCGGCCCGGGATGCAGCGGTATTCCCGGCGGCGGCGAAACCAGATCTCTTAGACAGGACACAGGGGAGCCGCAAGCACAGGGTATCATCAAAAGCATCGAGCGCCCCGAGGGGCGGGGAATACAATCCTTGTCCGCCTCCGGCGGATTCAAGGGATCTTTCAAAAAACCGGAGGTTTTCACCATGATAGACAGGGCCATGGAAGTGGCCGCAAAGGCCCATCAGG
>CAZCVB010000135.1:0-6561 GCA_964501805.1 uncultured Desulfobacteraceae bacterium
GCCTGGCCGGTGAAAACAGGGTCTATTTTGCTTCCATCGAGCAGGGCAGGTCCAGCGCCAGCCGCGGCGGAATCGGGGCCGTCATGGGGGACAAGGGGTTGAAGGCAATCGCTGTCCGCGGCACAAAGGACATCCATGTGGCCCGGCCGGATGAATTCATCGCGCTATGCAAGGAAGTGCTGGAATATATAAAATGGCGGAATGAACGTCCGATCCCGGGGGTCATGCCTATTTTGGCCGGACTTGGATCGCCGCAGGAGATGGCGGTTCATGATGAGAAGTGGCACACCGAAAATTTTTCATGGGGAAATGCCCGCTACAGGAGAAGAGATTTCTGGAACGAAGACGTAGCAAAGAAGTGGGAGGAGACCCTGGAAAATGCGCGGAAGCGGCTGATAAGTTGTTATAACTGTCCGATGAAATGCGGGGCCACACTTTCCCTGCCGGGACTTCCCACCTACATGATGAAATGCTTCTCGAAACTTACCTATACAATGGCATCCATGACAGACCTCGATTTCGGCCTGAGAATCGCTCAACGCGCCACGGAGTATGGAGTGGACGGGTTCTCGGCTCCCCAGGTCATGGCCTTTGCCCTTGAACTTTATGAGGACGGCATTTTAACCGACGATGACATGGCCGGGATGCCCTCCGACAACGAGGGGAGATTTATCTGGCTGCTTGACAGGATCGTCCGGAGGGAAGGGGTCGGCGATGTCCTGGCCAACGGGACCTATTGGGCGGCCCGGCAGATTGGCAAGGGGGCGGAGAAGTACGCCCATAATACGATTAAGAAACACGAGCAGCTGCCCCTCAAGCTGGGGATGCTGAATCCCATCTATTTCGTTATGTATGCCACCGGCGAGAAGATAAACATCACCCAGATTGAAGGAAATTTTCCGCAGGCGCCTTTTCCCAAGAGAGAGCAGAGAGAAGCCTTTGTAAAAGACTGGATCCAGGTCCCGGATGAAAAGTTCAAACAGTATTTCCTGGACTGGGAGCCGCGCGGCGAACACGCATTTCCCTATTATCCCACTCCTGAAATCGTTTGCGACATCGTTGACTGGCAGGAGCGGATGCACTACATCGACGACGCGCTCGGGTTGTGCGCCGGCCTGTCGTCGTTTCCCCTGAAGCCTCCCTATCATATGCATAATCTGCCGAATTTTATTTCTTCGGGAGCCGGAATCGATATGGATGAGGACGGGTTAACGCAGATCGCCAGGAGGAACCGAACCCTGGTGAGGGCCGTTAATATAAGAAGAGGCTTGAGAAGGCAGGACGAGAAGCCGCCTGAGGATCATTGGAAAAAAAGGTTTCCCGAACTCGAGGCGAAGCTCCTGGATACCTACTATAAATTCAGGGGATGGAATAACCAGGGTGTTCCCACCAAAGAGTCCTTGCATGAACTGAGCCTGGATTACGTCGGCGAAGACTTCCTGCAGAGGGGGATCCTGACGGAGAATGAAGACGCTGCTTCCAGTAACGAAGCCCCGGCAAAAAAGGGAAACAACAGCGGGGAGGGAGTGAACCGTGAAGGCTGAGAAAAAAAAGAAAATTATTAAGACAATAAAAGTCGATGTTGACAAATGCAATGGTTGCCGGGCATGTGAGGTCGTCTGCTCCGCCTTTCACGCGACGCCGCGATACAGCAGCAATAACCCGGGCAGGTCCCGTATCCGGGTAGTTCATGATCCATTAAAGGATATATATGTTCCTGTGTACGCGGGCGAGTATACGCCGGCCGAATGCATGGGCAGGGACAAGTATGTGATTGATGGAAAGGAATATGACGAGTGCGCCTTCTGCCGTGCCTCCTGTCCTTCCAGGGATCTTTTCAAGGAACCCGATTCCGGGCTCCCGCTGAAGTGCGATATGTGTGAAAGCGATCCGGATTTGTCGGAGCCCATGTGTGTTCAATGGTGCCTGGCTGATGCCCTGACTTACGAAGAACGGGAAGAGGAAGCAGAGGAAGAAGTGACGCAGGATGAGGTGGAGACCGGGCTGGAGGCATTGATAAACGAATACGGCCTGCAGAAAATAATGGATACCATCGCCCGGATGTCAGTGTCAGGGAAGGACTGAAAATAGAGGCTTAAGAAAGACAGTGGAGAATGTAGCCGACTTCAAAGAGATCGTAGACGTCATAAAAGCCAGCGGCGGAGACGCCTTTAAAAGATGCTTTCAATGCGGACTGTGCGACGTCGTTTGCCCGTGGAACAGGGTGACTACCTTCAGCATGCGCAGGATCGTCCGGCAGGCGACGTTCGGGATGACCGAGATAGAAAGCGAGGATATCTGGCGCTGCACGACCTGCGGAAGATGTCCCCAGCAGTGCCCCAGGGACGTGCGGCAGATAGAATCCATGGTGTCTCTGCGCAGGATTGCAACGGAATACGGTGTTTTTCCGACTTCCGCCAAGCCCGTGCGCGCCGTGAGCGCAAGCCTCATCGGCGAGGGTAACCCCTTGAGCGAGGAACGAAAAAAGAGGGGAGACTGGGCAAAAGGCCTGTCTGTAAAAGCCTTTACCGAGGAGACGGAAGTCTTATATTTCCCCGGCTGTTATCTCTGCTATGACCCGAGAATGAAAAAGGTGGCGGTGGCCACGGCCGGTATCCTGAACAGGGCGGGAGTGGATTTCGGGATACTGGGTTCCCGTGAGAACTGTTGCGGAGAAAGCATCCGCAAGACGGGAGACGAGGAATTATTCAAACGTCTGGCCAGGGAGAACATAAAGACGTTTATCGATCACGGGGTGAAGAAAATCCTTGTTTCATCCCCGCACTGCTACCACACCTTCAAAAACGAGTATCCCGAATTCATGGCGAATTTCGAGGTGGTTCATGTCTCCGAGTATCTTTTCGAGCTGATTAACGAGGGAAGACTTGAAATCAACGGGGAGTACGGGAAGAAAGTCACCTATCATGACCCGTGTTACCTGGGGCGGCATAACGGGATATATGACGCGCCCCGGGAGATCTTGAAAAAGATACCCGGTCTGACCCTGGAGGAGATGCCGGATTCGCGGGAAGACAGTCTCTGCTGCGGCGGAGGGGGCGGCCGGATCTGGATGGAAACGCCGAAAGGCGAGAGATTCTCCGATATCAGGCTGGAACAGGCCATGGGGACCGGGGCCGAGGTGCTGGTTACTTCCTGCCCCTATTGTATCACGAATTTTGAAGACAGCAGGTTGACCCTGGAAGATGAGAGCGGCGGCGAATTATTGCAGATTAAAGACCTTACGGAAATTATTCAGGAAGTGATTTAGGGAACCGAACAAATCAGATGAGGGTGTAGAGAAGTGGAAAAAGAACCTGTTCAAACCCGGCTTTTCAAACTTCCCGCCGACGGTGATTTTGGAGACGTGATGGTTGTCGGCGGAGGGATCAGCGGTATTCAGGCCTCCCTTGATCTCGCCAGTGCGGGCTTTAAGGTCTATCTGGTGGAGAAATCGCCTTCCCTCGGCGGAAAGATGGCGCAGCTTGACAAGACGTTTCCCACCAATGACTGCTCCACATGAATACTTGCACCCAAAATGGTCGAGGCCGACCGTCATTCCAACATAGAGATTCTGACCTATACCGAAGTTGAAAGCGTGGAAGGGGAACCGGGTGATTTCACGGTAACCCTGAAGAAAAAGCCCAGATACATTATCGAGGACAACTGCACGGGCTGCACCACCTGCGTGGAGTACTGTCCCGCCATGGTCCCGGATCCGTACAACCAGGAGTTATCCACGAACAAGGCCGTCCATATCTATTTCTCCCTGGCGGTTCCCCTTATCACGTATATCGATGAAAACTGTCTTTATCTCAAAGAGAAAAAATGCCGGATCTGCGAGGCGGTCTGTGAGAACGGGGCCATAGATTTCAATCAGGAACCGGAGAAAAGGGAAGTAAAAGTAGGGGCGATCGTTCTCTCCCCGGGTTTCGAGACGTTCGACCCGGGGCTGAAGGGTGACTACGGCTACGGAAAAATGCAGAACGTGGTAACCAGCCTCGACTTTGAGCGGCTGTTAAGCTCCACCGGTCCGTACGAAGGCGAGATACGGCGTCCCTCCGACGGGCGGCATCCCCGTAAAATCGCCTGGATCCAGTGTGTCGGTTCGAGGCGGGTGACGCCGGGCGATAACACCTACTGTTCGGCCGTATGCTGTACCTACACCCAGAAGCAGGTGATCCTGGCAAAAGAACACGACGCCGACATGGAGGCGACCGTCTTCCATAACGATATCCGGTCCTACGGAAAGGATTTTGAGAGATATTACCAGCGAACGGAGGATCTCTCCGGGGTCAGATTCATCAGAAGTTACGTATCCGTGGGCAAAGAGATCCCGGAAACCGGGAATGTCACCATCAGGTATTCCACTCCCGACGAGGGGGTGAAAGAGGAGGAATTCGACCTGGTGGTGCTCTCCGTCGGTTTGAACCCTCCGGCCGACGCAGAGGGCCTGGCGGAAAAATTCGGCATTGAACTGGAATCCCATGGATTTTGTAAAACCGATCCTTTCGATCCTCTCGAGACCACCCGCCCGGGGATCTTCGTAAGCGGGGCCTTCCAGGGACCCGCGGACATCCCCGAGTCGGTTTTTACCGCCAGCGGGGCCGGCTCCCGGTGCGGAGAGCTCCTTGACTACAGGCGGGGAAAACTGGTGAAAGAAAAGGAATATCCGCCGGAAAAGGATGTCCGGGGAGAAGAACCCAGGGTCGGGGTCTTTGTGTGCCATTGCGGGGCCAACATCGGAAGGGTGGTGGATGTTCCTTCGGTTGTCGAATACGCCTCGAGCCTCCCCGGTGTCGTGCACGCCCAGGAGCAGCTGTTTTCATGCACCACCAATTCCGCAAAGGAAATAACGGACATGGTCAGGGAGAAGGGGCTCAATCGCGTGGTCATCGCCGCCTGCAGTCCCAGGACCCTTGAACCCTTGTTCCAGGACACGCTTCGGGAAGCGGGGGTGAATCAATATCTCCTTGAAATGGCGAACATCAGGGAACATTGCTCCTGGGTCCATGCCAGGGAAAAGGAGGACGCCACTGACAAGGCAAAGGATCTGGTCCGGATGTCGGTGGCCCGCGGCGCGGTTCTGGAGCCTTTGCGGCAGATCGAGCTTCCGGTCAACAAGGCGGCGCTGGTGATCGGCGGCGGCATGGCCGGCATGACCTGCGCCCTCTCCATAGCCAGCCAGGGACACGAAGTTCACCTGCTGGAAAAAAGTTCCGACCTGGGAGGCATGGCCCGGAGACTTCACTACACCCTTGACGGGCGGGATGTCCAGGCCCGTCTGCGCGATCTTGTGCGGGAGGTTTATCGGCACCCCTCGATACACGTGTATACGGATGCGACCATCACGGAGGCGACCGGTTATGTCGGGAACTTCGTGACAAAAGTCCGGTCCGAAAGGGGCCTCAGCGAGATCAAACACGGGGCGGCCGTCATTGCTATCGGCGCCGATGAATACAAGCCCGTCGAATATCTTTACGGGGAAAATGACAGGGTACTGACCCAGCTGGAGCTGGAGGAGAAAATCGCCCGGGGAGAAGAAGATCTGACCGGTTCGCAGACCCTGGTGATGATCCAGTGTGTCGGCTGCCGGCAGGAAGACAGGAATTACTGCTCCCGGGTATGTTGCAGCCAGGCCGTGAAGAACGCCCTGAAACTGAAAGGGATAAATCCCGGGATGGATATCTACATCCTTTTTCGGGACATGAGGACCTATGGGTTCCAGGAGGACTATTACCGGGAAGCTTCGGAAAGGGATGTGAAATTCATTCGCTATGAACCGGATGATAAACCTCAGGTAGAAGCGGTTGAAGAGGGAGGGCGGCCTGTTTTAAGGGTTTCCGTGACCGATCCCATCTTAGGTCAGAAGCTTGCCGTCGACGCCGATTACCTTGCCCTGGCCGCCGCTGTTCTTCCCCCGGCGGGAAACAGCGAGATCGCCCAGTTCTTCAAGGTCTCTCTGGGCCCGGACGGTTTCTTCAAGGAGGCCCATGTCAAATTAAGGCCGGTTGAATTCCCCACGGAAGGCGTTTTCCTGTGCGGGACCGCTCATTATCCCAAGCACATGGATGAAGCGATTAACCAGGCGCATGGCGCCGCCAGCCGTGTCCTGACCCTCCTTTCACATGATACGGTCACCGCCTCGGGCTCCATCTGCGAGGTGGATGAGAAAAAGTGCATGGGGTGCGGGGCGTGTGTCTCGGTTTGCGCGTATGGCGCCATCGAGTTCCGTGAGACACGGCAGGGGAAAAAGGCCGTGGTCAATCCCGTTATCTGCAAGGGAGACGGCCTGTGCAACGCGATGTGTCCGACAGGGGCGATTTCCCTGAAGCACTTTACCGATGAAGAGCTCCTGAGCCAGATCGATGCGGCGGTGGGAGATGTGTAGAAATAATGCGGATGGACAGGGCGGGGAGGACCCGTGGTTGTTGGGCAATTAGGGGATCTGGAAATCATGATCTGGAGATATCCGGTTCGCGGTATGGTCGGGGGATTGCAGCCGGCCTCCGGAGCCGGGCATTGTTTTTAAACGCTCATAATCCTTCGTAATCGAACGTGGGC
>CAZCVB010000136.1:0-6514 GCA_964501805.1 uncultured Desulfobacteraceae bacterium
GGTGGGCTTCGATGATCGGTAGAAGATGTCCCAGGAACTCCAGCGGCTCAAGAAAAAATACGAGGACGAAAACACCCGCATCCATATCGTGGGAGAGCCCTACCTGTACGGGGTTATTTTCGCGCACCTGGGGCAGACGACATTTTTCTTTATTGTCACTGTGGTGGCCATGCTGCTGGTCTCCCTGGTCTATACCCGGAGTCTCCGGCTTATCCTGGTCCCTCTTGCTTCCGCCACCATCTGCGCCATCTGGGGGCTGGGATTCATGCGCTTGATGCATTATAACCTGGACCCGCTGATCCTGGTGATCCCGCTTCTGGTCAGCGCGCGGGCCCTGAGTCACTCTATCCAGTTCAACTGGCGGATCAACGAAGACTACGTCCGGACCCGGAGCACCAAGGAAAGTTGCCTGTCCACCATCAAGGGCCTTTTTTATCCGGGTCTTGCCGGGATCATCACGGACGCCACGGGAATCATATTGATCAGTCTTATCCCCATCCCGTTGATGACGAAACTGGGGCTGGCGATATTCGTCTGGTGCGTGAGCATGATCTTCGCCATCCTCATCTTCAACCCGGTGATCAGTCTCTACCTGCCGCCCATGAGAAAAGCGAGGGAGTGGCGGGACGGCCGGAGAAACGGCTTCATGGAAGGCCGGTTGCTCCCAATGATTTCTTCTCTGAATTATAAAAAGAGCGCCTCGTGGGTGATCCTCTGTTGTTTTTTCGTCATGGCCGTGGTGGCGTTTTATTTCAACCTCGGGCTCATCACCGGGGACGTCCATGAAGGATCGCCCATCCTGAAGGGGTCTTCCCAGTACAACCAGGATGTCGAGTTCATGGCCAGGGAACTTCCCGGGAGCATGAACCCCATGCTCATTATCTTCGAGGGAAAGGATGAGGGGGTTATCAAGGAACCGGAGGTCATGAAGATCGCGGACCGCTTCCAGGTCTACATGTCCAAGATCCCGGAGGTGACCATGACCCTCTCCATCGTCAACCTCATCAAGGGCATCAACATGGCCTTTTATGAAAACAACCCCGACTATTTCGTCATGCCTGACAGCCGGCGCGGAATCTACGCCAACCTCCACCTCCTGACCAGCGGGGGAGCGGATCCGGGTGACTTCGACACCTATTATGATTTTGACATGCAGGATCTCAGTATCAAGATCTACAGTGCCAACCATCTCCCCCATACCATCGACACCCTGCTGGCCAAGGCCCGGAAATTCATCTCGGAGAACAAGACCAAGTTCGGGGAATTCAAGATAGCGGGGGGCCGGATCGGCGTGATCGCGGCCAACAACGATTCCATCGTCCGCTACGAAACCATCACGACCGTGGCCGCCTTCATCCTCACAGGCCTGCTGGTGGCCCTTGCCTTCCGGTCCCTGGTGGCCGGTATTATCCTGGTGATTCCCCTGCTCCTGTCCACGTGGTTTACGTTCGGTTATATGGCCATCCAGGGGATCGGCATGAATCTCCAGACCCTGCCGGTGTCGGTCATTGCCATCGGGATCGGTGTTGATTACGGGGTCTATCTCATAAGCCGCATACACGAGGAGTACATCCCCACGGGGGATCTGCACGCGGCCATCAGGACCGCCATCGGGACGGCCGGGAACGCCGTGATCCTGACGGGTATCATCATTATCCTGGGGGTGGTATTCTGGGTCTTCTCGGATATCAAGTTCCAGGCGGACATGGGGATCCTCCTGTCCATTGTCACCTTTTTTCATCTCCTGGGGACCGTGGTCCTGCTGCCGGCCATTGTCCAGATCGTCCGGCCGCGTTTTATCCTGCGGCGGAACTGATGAAAGCAGATATGTGGGAAAGCCCGCCAGGGGGGATATCATCCTGCGCGGGACAGGCGTTCAGTCCATTAACCATTCACCATCAGGACAGAAAGGAGGGCGAGGCAGAGAGAGATTCTGGGTGTAATTTTCTATCACGATCACAGGAGGGAATATGATGAAAAAGTTCAGTCTATCGTTTGTTTTCCTGGGGTGCTTCGCGGTCCTTCTGTTCGGGCTGCAATGCACTGCGGATGCGTTCTCGCTGGACGAAAATGACAGGTATCAGTTGGGAGGATATATCGAGAACTTTACAGGGCTGCGGTTGAGCAAGCATACCTATGCGGGAGGGGAGAATACCGATGTCGGTGATTTCGCGGCATTCCGGACCACCCTGTTTCTCGATTTCTCGGCACAGATTTCGAGCAACGTCAAATTCAAGTCGATCGGCCGGGGCTATTATGACAACCCCTATTCCCTGAACAGCAACAGCGACCCGCAGATAAAGGATACCGAGCACCAGTGGCCAGGGCCCCATCCCCTGACCATGAAGCAGGATTTCGACCTTCGGGAGTACTACCTGGTGATTTCCCCGGGAGATTTCCAGTTCCGCATCGGACGGCAGCAGATCGTATGGGGCGAGACGGACGCCCTGCGCATGGCGGACATCATCAACCCCCTGGATCTCAGCTGGGACTGGTCGTTTCCCACGTGGGAAGATATTCGGATTCCGCTCCAGATGATCGACATGGTGTATAATGTCCCCGGATCGGCCCACAATCTCAAGTTCGAGGCGGTCTGGAACCCGGCGGACTTCCGGCCCACGCAGATCGCGCCCTACGGCGCCATCTGGGATCCGGTGGGATTGCCCGGTTTTCTTGTCGATATGCTCAAGGACCAGCAACAGCACGACCTGCCGACGCGGAGCCTCAAAAACGGGGCCGGCGGCGGCCGTATCAAGGGCCAGATCGGGAACTGGGCCCTCTCGGTGTTCGGGTATTACGCGAGGGTCCAGGATTATGTCCTCAAGCTGGATGTGGGGCCCAATACCATCAATCCGGGGCTTCCCATGCATTTCTACTGGCCCCATGTCCTGAACGTGGGGGCCACCTTTAACGTGGAGTCCATCGCGCTCAAGACCATCTTCCGGGGGGAGTGCGCCTATACCTTTGATCAGCCGTTTACCACTTCGGCCGCGAACAACTTTAATTTCGCGGACCCGGCGGCCTTTGATTATGATGAGAAGGACACCTTTGCCTTCATGCTGGGGTTCGACCGGAACACGTGGATCCGTTTTCTCAACGACAACAAGACCTTTTTCATTAGCGGACAGTGGTTCCAGAAGTTCGTCCTCGGGAGTGACGTCAGCGGTGATCTGGTCACCGGGTTCGGGGATGACGGTGATAACCGGAGCCAGACCATCTTCTCCCTGCTCATCAACACGGAATACATGGACGGCCAGATCAAGCCCGAGGTCCTGGCGGTGCACAGCGTGACCGAAGAGTGCGGGTTCTTCGATTTTCACGTGGCCTGGGAGCCGACCTATACCCTGCGGTTCACCGTGGGTGTCCGGGATATCTGGGGAAACAATAATCTCACCGGGATCTGGGGACCGGTCAAGGACAACGATATGGGCTATCTCAAGATGCGCTGGAGTTTTTAGGCGTTGATTCTCCCCTCGCACGATCCGGCAGGGGTGCTGCGGGGAGATTCCGTATACCAAAATTTTACAAGGAGGATGACGTTATGAAAAAAGGGTTTTACGCGCTGATGTGCCTGATGATCACGGCGGTCCTGTCCTTTTGGGGACAGCCGGTCCGGGCCGGTGAACGGGTGCCGCTTCCGGGGGTGGGATGGAATTATCCCTACCGTGATTCCTACCGGACATGGAAACCGCCCAAGGAAGGATACGATGAACGGATGATGAACCAGGACGTGATCGCGTCCTACGGCTACGGCGCCAAGAGCGTGGACGAAATCAAGGACCTGCTTCCCGAATCCCTCTATACCATGATGAAGAACCCCTCGGTCTGGGGCAAGATCCGCGTCAACGTCACGGAGCGGAAGATGCCGAAGGGGGTCCTTTTCAAACGGTACAAGGAGGCCACCGCCAAGTACCGGGGACAGGCCAAGATCGACGCCAAGCAGTGGATCCGGAACTACAAGGCGGGATGCCCGTTCCCCGATCCCAAGAGCGGGATCGAGGTGGAATGGAACTACCGCAGGCGTTTTAAACCGGATGACCGCATCTTTCCCGTCATCACCGTCATCACCAACAAGCGGGGGCAGGTCCGGTACCAGACCTCCGACGGGAACCTGCTCTTCATGACCGGCCGTCTGGCAGCGGATCCGAAACCCACGTTTCTGCCCAATCCCAACAAGATCGAGCGGATCGACGTGTATGCCAATGCCCACCCTTATGAACTGCAGGGGACCATTTCCGTGATCACGCAGTTCAATGATCCGGGAAAAACGGACGAGTTGTGGATGTATCTCCCTTCCATGCGGCGGGTGCGGCATCTCTCCACGACCCAGCGGATCGACAAGCTCCCCGGAGGACAGGACCTGTTCTGGGACTGCTTCGATACCTTCAACGGCAATCCCTCCCTGTTCAATTTCAAGCTCCTGGGCCGGAAAGAAATGCTCGTGGTTATGAACGGGTATCCCAAAGGGGAATTCATCCTTCATGAGTACATGATGGGGCCCAATGACTATTACCAGAAGGTCAACTGTTACGTGAACGAGATCCATTCCAAGGATCCCAACTACCCTTTTTCCAAGATCATCCAGTACCTGGACCCGGATACCTGGGTCTCCTATTACACGGACTGGTATGACCGGAAGGGAAAACTGCAGAGGTCAAGTATTTTTAACTATACCCTGACAAAGAACGGTATCGTCATGGCCAACGTCATGAACCACATCGACTTCCAGCGGGTTCACAGCACCGGCTATGCCTACACCAACGCCCGCTCCGGGTCCGGGGGCAATACCTATAACGTGGGTCTTACTCCTGACTATTTTATCCTGGATCACCTGAGGAAGGTCTATCCCGCGCGGTAATAAAGCCGGGTGGAACCTTTTACGGGAGGACGGATGCCCCGCCATGCCGGCGGGGCATCCTGTCTGATCTCTGATCGGGGATCCGTTCAGAAATGGATCAGGAAACCATCGTTTTTCAGGCAAAAGAAGAGGCTTGTGATGTACAAAAAGGTTCTGGTGCCCCTGGATCAATCAAAGACCGCCGAGGAAGTGCTCCCGACGGTCATACAGATGGCGAAGAAATTTGAAAGCGAGGTCACGTTAATCAATATCCTGGAGATCATCCCGTTGCTTCCGTCCCACAGGAAGGAGGAGTACCGGATCCTCAAGGAAAAGGCGGAGACCTATCTGGGGGAGATAAAAAAGAGGCTGGATTCAAGTGGCATTTCGGGACATATCGCCATCGAGACGGGAGATCCCGGGCTGGGTGTGTGCCGGTACGCAGAGGCCAATGGAACCGATCTCGTGATTCTGTCGGCCCGCGGGGAACAGACGGTGGATCGTTGGTCCCTGGGAAAGATCTCCAAGAAGGTACTGAGCCATTCCCCCTGTCCGGTGCTCCTGGTAAGGTCCGTCACCGCGGATCTGCTTCGGGGAACGACCGTCCTGGTGGTGGATGATGAACCCGATGTCCTGGACACGGTGGAAGAACAGCTGGACATGTGCGTGGTCCACAAGGCGGCGAGCTATGAGCGCGCGCTGAAATACCTCCGGGAATATCGTTACGACCTGGTGGTCCTCGATATCATGGGGGTCAACGGTTTTGAATTGCTGAAAAAGACGGTGGCCCGGGGGATCCCGACCGTCATGTTCACGGCCCATGCCCTGACAACGGAATCCCTGTCCGAGTCCGCCCGGCTCGGCGCCACCTTCTTCCTTGCAAAAGAAAAGATGAATGAGCTGAACGATATCCTCATCGAGGTGATCAAGGCGGGCGGCAAACCTGTATGGAAAAAATTTCTCCACGGGATGGCCCCGTATTTCCGGAGAACACTCGGGTGGACCTCCAGCGAAGAGGCGCGGATCCTGGAGGAGATTGAACAGATCTATAAAGACGCCAACGGATAGCCTGGAAAGTCAGGAGCGGTCATACGATATCCCGCCGCCCGTGTCGGGTTGCCGATCATCATGGAAAACACCATAGAGCGCCGGATCATGTGTGGGGACCTGGATTCCCTGGGGATCGTCTTTTATCCCCGCTATTACGAATGGATCGATGCGTGCGGGCACCTTTTTTTCGACGCCATTCACCTGAATCTGGGCGAACTGTGGGTGGAACGGAAGCTCCTTTTCGGCCTGGTGGAGACCTCCTGCCGTTATGTCAGGCCGGGGCGTTATGACGACAGGATCCGCATTACGACCCGGATTCGGGAACTGGGCCTCAAGACCCTCCTGCTGGAACACGACATTCGCCATGCAAAAGACAACGAACGCATGGTCCTGGGCCTTGAAAAACGGATCTGCATGGATGTCACCCGTCCCCGGGAATTAAAGGGCGTGCCCATTCCGGATGACATCCGTGCCATTTTTCAGAAGGCCATGGCGTGAAAGAACAAAAAGATCTCCTCCTCCTATGATGTTTGTCTACCCCAATAAAAGTGTTGAGTTGATTTAAGTTGAAGATTTTGTAAACAATTCGCTGTAAATTCCCATTGAGGCTTTATTGTTCCTCTATAT
>CAZCVB010000137.1:0-6508 GCA_964501805.1 uncultured Desulfobacteraceae bacterium
GCAGGGCACCGGATCCGGGAGGGGCATTCTCCCTCACGTCCCGGGAAAAGGCGTCTTTCCCGCTCTTCCCGGCACCCGGTACGTCCCGGGATCCCCGGACAGGCATCCCGTGGGAGGTACCTGCTCCTTCAGGGGAAGCCATTTCGGGTTTGACGGACGTATTCGTCCCGGCGGAGTCCTGCGAATCCCTGCCCGAATCCCCGGATATCGTTCCGGGGTCCCGGCCATCCGCTCCGTTGGTCCCGGGCGCCGTGGGCCGGACGTCGAATTCCACGATGGTAGGAACGGCATCCGGAGTTAACACGGAAAATTTTTGAAGGTCCTGCGACTGGGAGGCGACAGCCAAATCGGCCGAAAGCAGAAGGCGCGGCTCCAATGTCTCGAATTCGATCCTTCGGCGATCATCGTTTCTCCCCGGAGCGATCTTTTTTGTGAAGGCCTTCAGCTTCCTGGCAATCCTTTGAAAACGCGGCATTCTAAATCCCTCGCAATGATGCTTAAAGACGCCTTTCCGAAATTAACACAGGCGAACAGACCCGCAGCTCGCATCTTGAAGCGGGTTCCGGGATCTGATTTCATTGAAAACAGTTTATCTTCCCGCGGGAGCCTTACGTCTTCGGCAGATTCGCCCCCTCGCAGGATCTGGCTCCAGTCCCCGGCAAGGAAAACGGGCATCCATGGATGCAGATTCAATAACCAGCATTCAATCGGCAGATATGGTAGTCCTCATCAAAACACACCGCAAACCCGCAAGCCTCACAACGCAACACCTTTCCGCTGACTTTCAAATGGACCCGATTTTTAGATTCCTTTATAATTTCAAGATGTTCCAACGGAAGAGCAATCTCCACATCGACCGGTGTGCCTTCGGGCAGGGAGTGTAACGTGTGAAAAAAGGCACCCCCGGCACAAATATTACTCGTTTGTAGGTCGATCACCCTTTTCCCCCGGCCAGAATCGATCGGGATGACTTTGGCGGGTGCTTTCAGTTGGTACCTTTCTAATTTTCGATTATTTTCCATGACTGCAACCTGGCCTCCCATAGTTGTAAGACAAAAATATCCACTCTCAAATGCCGTATCTCCAGAAACAATAATACTTCGACATATGTTCGGGAATTTTCATCCTCCTCGTATCAGGTCCGTCTTTGCGCCTGCTCTTCTGCGGTCGAGAGAAGAGGTCCGCCGGTTTTTTTCGGATCCGGCCTATATGGCCGTCTCCTCGATTCCCACCCCGTGGGAGGCATTGAAAACCAGGAAGAGGTCATCGAAAATCCTCTTTTCACCATATGCTTCAAAATCGGACTGGAGGTCCCCCGGGCCTTTTCCCAGACAGTCCCACAGGATGAGCCTTGTCAGACGGGAAGGGCCTTTATTTCCGGCGGGGATGTCATGCAGGTCGGCAATGCCTTCACATCCGATACCTGTCTCCCGCTCCAAAAAGGAAACGATCAGTTCATTTTGGAGCCTCCGGGGGCCAACGACATACAAACGTCTGTCGCCCCATATTTCCTTCTCTCCCATAATCACTTACTCAAACCACTTATTAATGCCGGCAAGATCTTCTTCGCTCAGGGTGCCTACCGCCAGTTTCAAACGAAAACTTTCAAGAATATACTGGTACTGGGCATTGGCATATCCCATCCTCGCCTTGTAAAGATCCCTTTCGGCATCAAGAACCGCCAGGCTGGGAAACAGTCCCGACTTGAATCCCTCTCTTTTGGCCTCCAGCGCGATTTGATTCGATACCACCGACTGTCGGAATGCCTCCGCATTCCGGATAAACCCTTTCACCCCGAAAAAGGCCGCCCTTGCCTTTCGTTTGACGGAACGCGCTTGCTTGACCAGATCCTGCCTCGCCGCCAGATACCGGTTTCTTGCCTCCCGCGTCTTTGACAAAACGGAAAATCCCTGGAAAATCGGAATATTCAACTGCAGAATCGCCTCACTCGTTCCCACGTCGCTGTCCCCCCCGAAAAGGGATCCTCCTTCGTCTTCCCTATTCATTTGCCCCACAATCGCCACTGTCGGCCAGTGTCCCGCCTTCTGCCGGTCAATTTCCCGCTTTGCCACCAAAACCGCCTTTCGAAGGGCCTTCAACTCGAGGTTCTGCTTAAGCGCCGCATCTGTCCATGTATCCACGTTATCCGGTTCAGGGCAAAGCAGCGGCATTCCCCCGGGACCAGGGAGGGTTCCATCATCCCCTGCCCCTTCAGAGGCTGCTGTTTCCAGGCCCGATTTCAGACGGGCCGGATTCTCAATCGCCCGTCCCGCAATCTCCGCCAATGCCTCCAGCGAATCATCCACTTTGTTCTCCGCCATGACCCTCTGAGCCGTTACATTTGCAAGCCGCGCCTTGGCGTCGTGAAAGTCGGTGATCGGCGCAAGACCGTTCTTAAAGCGTGCCTTTGCGAGCTCAAAATGCAGCTTCACCGCTTTTTCTTCCGCCCGGGTAAATTCAAAATTGTCACGGGCCTCCAGGGCCGTGATAAAGGCCTCCGCAACTCTCAACATCAGGTCCTGTCTTGCCGCTTCCAGTTTCAAATCAGCCTGTCTCACCCCCTCTTTCGCCTGCAGCACATGCATAATCGTCGAATAGCGGAAGATCGGCTGCGTCAACTTCAGGCCGTACCTCTTGGTCGCATAGTGTGCCAACTTGCTCCCAAAAACGGCCACATCCGTGTTATAAATTTTCTGCCGGGTATATCCATAGGATCCGTCGGCGGTGATCGTGGGCATCAGCTCCGAATACGCCTGGCTGAGACCCTCCATAGAGGCCTCATGCCTGAACCCTTCTCCCTGAAAAGCAGGATCATTCTTCAGCGCAAGCCTGTAAACCTGCATCAGGTCTTCGGCCATAGCCGGTTGGGCCACTCCCACTACCAACAGTACCATAAGAAAGACCACCGGTCTCCATTGTCTGCCAAACCACCGATAACTTTCCGATATTTCTAAAAAATAAAAAAAAACATCCCCATTCATAATTCACGCCCCCGATTTATGCCAAATTTGTGTTTTTTTACTCTTTTGAATGCGCCTTGTCAATCGGAGACAAAGCGAACCCGGATATCCTCCTCATATTCCCTCTGTGGCTACAAACAATACCGCTGTCATAAAATACTTTTTCACCGGACGAACATTCTCTCTTCCCGGCTTACACCGCCATGATTCTGAATTTTCAAGGCATGCAGGAGAACCGGACGGCCTGAAGCTGAGATCCTGCTGTTGACACGACGGGGTGTTTTTTATATAGGTTAACGGAGCTCAGCCACATGCGGAAACAGCTGCCGGTCGTAAAAAACGCCGGGTTACCCGGGAGTATGGGCATCCCTTGCTCCCGGGTGTTCTTCCGGAAAACCCACTGTCATTAACATCAATCCCCGCCCGGGAAAGGGACAAAACGAAGAAAGGGCATCTGATGAACGTCATCTCCCGATTCAAAACCACGGGCGGTCTCCTGGCTATTCTTTTGATGGCGACAGCCGCGCTGACATCTGCATGGGCGGGTTCGATCGAGCGCCTCACCATCAATTATATTGAAACGGCGGCGGTTCCTGAAAAGGGAGCGAATGAGGTGCGGGCCTATGTGACCGTTTCCGATAGAGACGACCATCCGGTGCCTGGCCTTGCCGCCTCTGATTTTGAGATGCTCCAGGACGGGACCCGCGTCCGGATTGAAGAAGCGGCACCCTCGACCGATCCCATGGCCGTGGTCCTGGCCATCGATACCAGCGGGAGCATGCAGGCCCGCGACAAATCCGGGCAGACATCCATGGCGGCCGCCAAGAAGGCGGCGATCGATTTCATCTCCATGCTGTCGGAAAACGATCGGGTGGCCATCTTCAGCTTCAGCAACGACGCCCACCTCCGGATGGATTTTTCCACCGATCATGCCGCCGCCATTGAAGCAGTCGGACACCTCACAGCCAAGCCCCACGGAGCCACGCGTCTTTACGACACGGCCATTTTAGCGGTCAAGAAGGCGGCGGAGATTCCGAAAGGAAGACGGGCGGTCATCCTCCTGACGGACGGGCGGGATGAAAAATCTGGCGGGAAATGCAGTGTCCGTTCCGTGGGGGACCTGATCGACGCGGCCACCACGCGGGCGATTCGTGTTCCTGTCTATACCATCGGTGTGGGTCCCCGCGTAGACGCAAGGGAACTGGCGCGGATCGCCGGCCTTACCGGCGGACGGAGCCTGATGGCCACAACCCTTGAAGACCTCCCCCGTTTTTACCAGACCATCGCCAACCAGCTGAAAAACCAGTACCGGGTTACGTTTATCTCGCGGGTGCCCAGCGGAGAGCACAGCCTGGTGGTGAAGGTCCGGCAGGAAGGCACGGCGGCGCAGGATGAAAAGACCTTCTGGTCGCCTCCTCTTCCCGTCCTGCCGCCCCCCACCGTCAGGATCACGGCTCCGGAAGGGTCGGGGGTGGTCCACGGGACGGTCACCCTGCGGCTGGACATTCAACCGGCCGAAAATATCGCCAGGATGCGCTGCTACGTGGACGGGGCACTGGAACGGGAACAAAGAGAACCGCCTTTTGACCGGTTCATCTGGGACACGGCCGGTCTCACGCCCGGCCTTCACGTGGTACGGGTGGAGATCATCGACAGGGCCGGTCGATCCTCGTCCGCGGAAATGACCGCGAAAATCAAGGGCCTCCCCGCTCCCCGGCCATCCACTGCCCGGACGAACGCGCCCACGGCCGTTCCCGCCCATGGCAAAGGCATCCGCCCGGTCATGATCTGGGCGGGTGCGGCGGTCCTCCTTCTGATTTTGATCATCTGCTGTCTCATCTGGCGGCCGGGCCGGAAAAGAAAGGGGGAGGAACCCGGGGAATCATCTTCCGCGCCGGGACCGTCCGAAGAACCCGGCATCAAGGGCCAGGAGCCGCCCCGGACGATCGATACGGACGAAACACAGTTCATGCCGGATTTCGGATCCACTGAAGAGACCGTGATTGCGGGAGACGTGGACCGGACTCCCCTGGCAAAAATCACGATCATCGAGAGCATGAACCTGGACCCGGGAAAGACCTTTGATGTGGGGCGCGGCACAACCACTGTGGGAAGGGCCAGTGGAAACGACATCTTCGTACCGGACAAGCCGGTATCCAGGAAACATGCGGAAATCAGCTATGACGGCACCGACTTTTACATCCGGGACCTGGGAAGTAAAAACGGAACGCAGGTGGACGGCGAGAGCGTTTCGACGGCGCCCATACGCCTGGAGGACGGCGCCAGGATCCAGTTAAGCACCAAGACGGTCCTGCAATTCACCCTCATCGAGAGCCGTTCGGAAGAGGTGGCATCGGAAGACGACGGGTCTGTGGGCGAAGACGATGTGACCCGTGTATATGATGAGGACTGATGCGGTCGTCATTCCGGCGCGGCATCCCGGACCAGCCGGGCGATCCGGTCCCTGGCGCCCAGGACCACGAGGGTGTCCCGGCGGTCGATACGGACACCGCCTGAGGGATTGTACGTGTAAAAGGCGTCGCCGTCTTTTCTGAGGGCAATAACGAGGAGGCCGTATTTCCGTGGAAAGGCCGTCTCTTTCAGGGTGCGGCCGCAAAGGGGCGATGTCCGGGAAAGGACGATCTCGGCCATCTCCGTTTGTGTATTCTCGTGGCGCATCATTTCGTCGAGAAACTCGGTGACATGGGGCCGCACCATTTCGGAAACCATGCGCAGGCCCCCGATCATGTTGGGAGAAACCACGGAATCGGCCCCGCCCTTGAAGAGTTTTTTCCCGATACTGACCACTTCCGCCGTGCGGGCCACGATGCGGATGTGCGGATTGAACTGGCGCGCGGCCATGGTGATGTACAGATTGTCCTTTTCACTGGAAAGCACCGGGAAAATGCCGTAGGCATCCTCGATACCGGCCGCGAGGAGGACGTCGTCGTCCGTGGCGTCCCCCAGCAGACAGTTGATGCGGGGCCATCGCATCCGCACCCTCTCCACGGCCTCCTCGGAACTGTCAATCACCAGGTATTCCCGGTAGCTGATTCCCCGTGACGCCTTCCGTTTCCCGCCGTTTTTCTCCCTGAGCGCCTCGAGATCCTCGATGATCTGCCGGGCCGTCGCCCCCAGCCCGCAAACGATCACATGGGTTTTCAGTTTTTTCGGTTTCTTCAGCACCTCTTACCGCTCCTACCTGGGCTGGGCCATTTTCCTGAGCGCCAGGATCTTTTCCATGGGGCCCATGGTGATGAGGACGTCTCCGGTCCCGATTTCCTGATCCCCGCCGGGATTGAGCAGAAACGGTCCCCTGCCGCCCTTTCGGAACGCCACGATGAGAAGTCCCGTTTTTTCAAGGATACGGGAATCCTTGAATGTGACGCCGGACAGGACCGAATCCGGATCAACGGTGACCTCTTCAATCCGCACCACCCCCCGCTCATCCTTGAGCATCCGGTCCAGGAATGTGGTCACGGACGGCCGAAACATCTCCGATACCATCCGCCGACTGCTGATTCGCTCCGGAGAAATCACGGAATCCG
>CAZCVB010000138.1:0-6477 GCA_964501805.1 uncultured Desulfobacteraceae bacterium
CGGACGGTCGTCCGGGAAAAGGGAAAAACCGATCCAGGAAAAAAGGCGCCGATTTGGTGCTGAAGGTGCCGCTGGGAACGGTGATCGAAGATGCCGATACCGGCGAATTCCTTGCCGACATCACGGACGAGGGCCGGGAAATCGTCCTGATTCGGGGCGGAAAAGGCGGAAAGGGAAACCAGCACTTTGCCACACCGGTAAACCGGGCCCCGAAAACGGCGCAACCCGGGATTCCGGGAACCAGCCGGAAACTCAGGCTCTCCCTCAAACTCCTTGCCGACATCGGTCTTGTCGGCCTGCCCAACGCCGGAAAATCCACTCTTCTTTCGCGCCTCAGCATGGCGCGCCCCAGAATCGACAGTTATCCTTTCACAACGATTTTCCCCAACCTGGGCGTGCTGACCTCTGATGACGAAAATCCGCTGGTAATCGCCGACATACCGGGGCTCATCGAAGGCGCCAGCAACGGCCGGGGACTCGGGCACCGTTTCCTGAAACACATTGAGCGGACGACCCTTCTGCTCCACGTTCTGGACATCACCTATCAGCCGGCACACGACATCCTGGAGGATTTTCATGCCATCGACCGGGAAATGAAGGCCTATGATCCGGAACTCGGGGAAAAACCCCGGATGGTACTGATCAACAAGATGGACCTTCACGGCCCGGAACATCGGGACCTGCAAAAGCTGCAGGCATCGCTGGCGGAAATCGGCCTCCGCTCCTTTCCGGTCTCGGCCCTGACCGGCCGGGGTATCGGGGATCTGACGGAGACCATCCGGGAAGAGTGGCGGCGGCTTTTCGGCCGGCGGAAGAAGCCGCTGGAATCCGGAAAGACCGAAACACCGCCATCGGGAGAACCACAGGGTTGACAACAGGACCTGAAATGGAAAAGACGACCCGCATTTCCAGGAAAGAGATCCTCCGGACCGTCAGGAGGGTGGTGGTAAAGGTCGGCAGCGGCGTCCTTACCGGCACGGACGGCCTGAACCGGACGGTGATCAACGGTCTTGCCTCCGATATTGAGGCCATGCGGAAAAAGAGGATCGAGGTCATCCTGATCTCCTCGGGCGCCATCGCCAGCGGGTTGAAAAAAATCGGGCTGTCGAGAAGGCCCAAGTCCCTCTCCCATCAGCAGGCCGTTGCGGCCATCGGCCAGAGCAGCCTGATCCTGGCCTATGAAAAGGCATTCGGTCGTCACGGGATGAAGGTGGCCCAGATCCTGCTCACCCGGGACGATCTCACCCACCGGAGACGGTACCTGAATGCGCGCAACACCCTTTTCACGCTCCTATCGTGGAAAATCATTCCCATTATCAACGAAAACGATACGGTGGTGGTGGATGAGATTAAATTCGGGGACAACGACAACCTGAGCGCCATGGTGACGAACCTGACGGAATCCGATCTTCTGGTCAACCTGACCAACATTGACGGCCTCTTCGACAAGGATCCCCGCGTCCACCGCGACGCGACCCTCATCCGGGTGGTGGAAAAAATCGACCGGAAAATCACCCGGCAGGCCAGCGCCATCCCGGGATTTCTGGGGCGGGGCGGCATGGCGAGCAAGATCAAGGCGGCCCGGAAGGTGGCCCTGGCCGGCGTTCCCACCGTCATCGCCAACGGGCTTAAACGCCATATCCTGCAGCAGATCTTTTCCGGGGAGGAGGTGGGAACCCTCTTCCCTGCGCGGGAGGTTTCCCTTTGCAGCCGAAAGCACTGGATCGTCTTCACCAAGGCCCCGAAGGGAGAGCTGATCATCGACCGGGGCGCTGAAACGGCGATCGTGGAACGGGGAAAAAGTCTTCTCCCTTCGGGCATCCGGCAGGTGAACGGCCGGTTCAGCATGGGGAACTCCGTCTTGCTCCTGAACGAGGAGGGCAAGGAGATCGCCGTGGGCATGGTCAACTATCATTCCGGAGACATCCGGAAAATCATGGGGGCGAAGACCTCCGAAATCGAATCCATCCTCGGTTTCAAACATGATGACGAAGTGATTCACCGGGACAATCTTATCCTGAACAACCAGATGGAAGAAGGAGAAGACCTATGTCAATTGAGAACCTGATGGCCGCCATGGCCGGAGACGCCAGGACGGCATCCCGCTCGTTGAGAAGGCTGGGAAGCGCTCCCAAGGACGCCGCGCTTGAGCTGATGGCAAAACGTCTCATGGAGAGGATGGACAATATTGCCAGGGAAAACGAAAAGGACCTGGAGAAGGCCGCGGGATCCGGACTTTCCGGGGCCATGATCGACCGGTTGACCCTGGATGCGGCCACCATCCGCCAGATGGCGGAGGGTCTGAAGGAAGTCGCCGCCCTGCCGGACCCGGTGGGAGCGGTCACGGGCATGTGGAAGCGCCCCAACGGGCTGCAGGTGGGACGGGTCCGGATCCCCCTGGGGGTGATCGGATTCATTTACGAATCCCGGCCCAACGTGACCGTGGACGCGGCGGCCTTGTGTCTCAAGTCCGGAAACGCCGTCATCCTGAAAGGCGGATCCGAGGCGATCCATTCCAACATGATCCTCGGAGACATCCTTTCGGAATCACTCAGGGATAGCGGCATCCCCGAAAAGGCGGTCCAGGTCGTCCCGGTCACCGACCGGGAGGCGGTCAATGTCCTGATCTCGCTGGAGGACCACATCGATATCATCATCCCCAGGGGAGGAGAAGGACTCATCCGTTTCGTGACCGCGCACTCGCGCGTTCCCGTGCTCAAGCACTACAAGGGCGTCTGCCATGTTTACGTGGACCGTTTCGCGGACCTCGACATGGCCGAGGAGATCTGCTTCAACGCCAAGGTCCAGCGGCCCGGCGTGTGCAACGCCATGGAGACCCTCCTGGTCCATGAGGCGGTCTCCCGTGAATTTCTCCCGCGCATGCTGGAAAGATTCCGAAAGGCGGGCGTTGAAATCAGGGGATGCCCCATGACGATGGAGCGGGTGCCCGGAACCGCACCCGCCTCGGACGAGGACTGGCCCGCCGAGTTTCTGGACCTGATTCTCGCGGTGAAGGTGGTCTCCAGCCTGGATGACGCCCTTGATCACATCGAGACCTATAGTTCCAGCCACACCGAGGCGATCGTCACCAGTGATTACGCCCGGTCGAGGCGGTTTCTGGAGGAGGTGGACTCCTCCGTTGTTCTGGTAAACGCCTCAACGAGATTCAATGACGGGAACCAGCTGGGTCTGGGCGCTGAAATCGGAATCAACACCTCCAAGCTCCACGCCTTCGGCCCAATGGGCCTTGAGGAACTCACAACGACCAAATTCATCGTCCTGGGACAGGGACAGGTAAGAACATAGGACGCCGGTTCGGAACGAATTCCGACGGTATTATAAAACCGCCGGCCCTTTCGGGCCCTGTTTTTCGGAAAATCGACCGTGGCGTCCGGGTGAACGATTCCACGGGTTCATCATCCTTGGACAAGACGGATAAAATATGTCATCCTTTCAAGATGACGGCAAAAACCCGGAACCGGCCCGTGGAAGGGATTCAATGCCGCGGCACGCGCAACAGCATATTTTTCGCGGGTCTTTGGGGGAATCCGGGGACCGGGAGGTCCTTTGAAGCGTATCGGCATACTGGGAGGTACTTTTGATCCGATCCATTTCGGGCACCTGCGCACGGCGGTGGAAATGGGCCATGAACTGGGCCTGGACAAGGTCTACCTGATCCCGTCCGCGGTTCCTCCCCATAAGATGGACGAACCGGTCACGTCCTTTGGGCACCGTTTCCACATGACGCGCCTCGCCGCGGGAGATTCCAGCCTCCTGGAGGCCTCGGAAATGGAAAAGCAACGGCCCGGCCCCTCCTATTCCGTTGAAACGCTGAGGGAATTCCGCCATGCCCAAGGGCCGGACATCGAGATCTACTTCATCGTGGGAATGGACGCCTTTCTGGAAATCGATACATGGAAAGACTGCCGGAAGCTGTTCGATTACGCCCATTTCGCGGTTATCCCCCGTCCGGGCTATCGTATGGAAAGGGCCGGGGACGTCCTGTCCGGCCTGGGGCTTGATTTCAGGGAGGGACCGCAACCGGACACGTTCACCCTGCACCCTGGAAACAGGCGCATCCTCTTGAAAAAAACAACCCTGATGGATATCTCTTCCACCCGCATCCGGCGGATGGTATCGGATGGTCTGTCCATCCGCTTCCTGGTCCCGGAGACGGTCCGGCATTACATCCTGAAACAGGGCCTGTACAGAAGACATGGAAACACTTGATAAGGCCAGATTGTGTTTAAAGATTATCCGGGAACGAAAGGCGGTTGATCCGATCCTGTTCCAGGTGACGAACTTCACCTCCATTACGGATTATTTTATCATCGCCGGCGGAAATTCCACGCGGCAGGTCCAGGCCATGACCCGCCATCTTCAAAAACGGACCCGGGAAGCAGGCTTCCGCCCATGCGGAATCGAGGGAGAACAGGAGGGAAACTGGGTCCTGCTGGATTACGGGGACGTGATCGTCCATCTGTTCTATGAACCTTTCAGGGAGATGTACGATCTGGAAGGCCTGTGGGTCGAGGCGCCCAGGATCCCCCTGGAGAGAGAGGAATGACGCTTCCCGTAGGAGGCCGGCCGTAACCGGACATCAACCCGGAGGACACTGACGCCGTCCGGACATGACCCCTAAGGAGCCCACCTTGAAAATCGGCGGCCGTCTCATCGTGATGTTCATCGCGGCAGTCCTCGTCCTGTTTCCTCCGCTGATTTTCCGGACACCCGCCTTTGCCCTGACCATCCCCGAGGAAAGGAAAATGGGGGATGAATTCATGCTGCAGATGCGGGTGCACTTCCGGTTCCTGGAGGATGATTTCGCAAACCGGTTTATCAACGACCTGGGGCATTACCTGGTCCGGCCTCTCAAAAAAGTCCCATTTCCCTTCCGGTTCTACATCATCAGGGACGACACCCTCAACGCCTTTGCCGCGCCGGCGGGACATGTGTTCTTCTTTTCGGGCCTCATCAATATCATGGACACCGTTGACGAACTGGCGGGCGTGATGAGCCACGAGATCGGCCACGTGGCCGCGGGGCACTTGGCCCAGCGCATCGAGCAGAACAAGCGGATCGGAATCGCCACCATGGTGGGAGTGCTGGCCGGAATGCTCCTCGGCGGAGAGGCGTCCCAGGCGCTGATCGCCGCGTCACAGGCCGCGGGGATTCAGGCCCGCCTCAACTACAGCCGAGCCGATGAACGCCAGGCCGACCAGCTGGGATTCAAATTCGCCACCATTGCCGGCTTCGATCCGCAGGGACTCACCGGGGCGCTGAAAAAACTCCAGGGCGGGTACTGGGGCCCGGACCATGTACCCCCCTACCTGCTGACCCATCCCACCGGCCCCGAACGGATGGCCAGCCTGGACAGCCTGGCAAGCCTCTACCACCCGGGCCCTCCCAGGGAAGAAACCACCCGCTTTCGATCGGATTTTCCTCTTTTCAAAACCATTGTCTGCGCCCACAGCCTGGAGCCGGATGACGCTGAAAGGATCTTTCGCCGCCAGCTGGCGCGCCATCCCGATGCCGCCCTGCCCCACTTCGGGCTGGGGATCGTCCATATCGCGCGCTCTGAATATGCCATGGCGATCAACGAACTGAAGCAGGCCCTGAGGCGGCATCCCGGGACCGTTCCGATCCTCACCACCCTTGGAAAGGCCTACCAGTTGAAAGGAAACGATGCGCAGGCCCTCCGGGTGCTCGAAACGGTACTGGAACAGGAAAAAGACAATAAAACGGCCCTGTTTCTGTCCGGGATTTCGTATGAAAACATGGCGCAGTACACAAAGGCCATTCGGCTTTTTGAGCGGCTGGCAAAGGCGGAGAGCGAAAAAAACGCGGTCTATTATCACCTGGGCTTCTCCTATGGAAAGGAGAAGCGCCTGGCGCTGGCCCACTACAACTTCGGGCTGTACTTCAAAAGAGTGGGACGGCCCGAAGATGCGGCCTTTCACTTAAAAAAAGCCAGGGAACTCTGCAGAAACAATCCCTCTCTCATGGAAAAAATCGAGAAGGCCCTGGAACCGCCGCCCTCATGAGGCGGCTTTCCCGGCCGAGGGTTCCGGTTCCGCCTTTACAGTCTTTTTCCTGACGACCCGCTTCACCGGCCGCCCCATCACCATCTTTCCGCGCACCCGGCCCTTCCGGGCCAAGGCCTCACATCCCCTCCCCATGGTCCGGATCCCGATCTTTCCCGAAAGGCGTGTCCTTTCCGCCGTCCGTTCCCTCCTGCTCATCCAAATCCCGGAGGTAGACGGCCGGGCGGTTCAGGAAATCGAGGTAAAACCGGTAACTGCGGGTCTCTTCATAGGCGATCCGACGGATCGGGATATGATCAAAGCTGAAGATCCGCGCGCCCGGATAACTCAGGATGATCGGAGAATGGGTGGAAATAATAAACTGGGATGTTCCCTTCTCTTCAATCCGCCGGAGTGTCTTCAAAAAGGCCATCTGGTTTCGGGGAGAAAGGGC
>CAZCVB010000139.1:0-6452 GCA_964501805.1 uncultured Desulfobacteraceae bacterium
GAGGCAAATTGCGCACGGATCACATGCGTCGCATCCGTTTCCTCCTCCGCTTCGCCGCCTTGGCCTGCTTTTTTTTCTTTTGAACACTCGGTTTATCGTAGAAGCGTCTCTCCTTGATCTCGGAGAAGAAGCCTTCTTTTGTCAATTTTCGTTTAAGGTCCTTGATGGCCTTTTCTATCTGGTTGTTTTGCACAACAACTTTCATATCATCTACCTCGATTCCTTGATAAACCATCCGTCGCTGAAAACAAAAAAAGCATCTCTTCGCTGTCCAGGAGATGCTTCCTCATCTTCCGATGAAGCCGGGTTGTTTTCGTTGGAAAACCCGCAGATTAGACATCCGTTAGCAATCAGGCATGGCTACCTCGTTTGCCGCAAAGGTTTGGAAGCATCTGTGTGATGTCAAGGGGAGCACGTGGTTCTGTGGACCGGAAGACCCTGCCCCGGAATCAATCATTGTGCGACTTCCGATCATCTGGTATCACCCCCTTCTCTTTCCGGTTCATACCATCCGGCCGTGCGAGAGGTTATAAAAAATAAAAAGTATATTATCCGGGGAGGTTCTTGTCAATTTCTTTTTTGGGCTGGAAAGCGCTTCCTGCTCGCCAGGCTTGCCACCGCCTCCACGTGTCCGGTATGGGGAAACATATCCACCGGTTGGATTTCCAGCAGATCATAGTCCCGGACCATTTCTCCGATATCCCGCGCCAGCGTGGCCGGGTTGCACGAAACATAGACAATCTTTCCCGGCGATAGGGCCAGCACCTGTGCCAGAACGGCCTTGTGCATCCCGGCGCGGGGCGGATCGATGATCAGGACGTCCGGCCGGAACGGGATTTCAGGGAGGATCTTCCGCATGTCTCCGCAGAGAAAACGGCAGTTGCGGATTCCGTTTTCGCGGCAGTTTCTCTCTGCGTCGAGGACGGCGCCGGGATTGATTTCTATCCCGGTTATCCTGCGGGCCTTCCCTGCCAGGAAGATCGGGATCGTGCCGGTCCCGCTGTAAAGGTCGAGAACGGTCTCCGTCCCGTTAAGCCCCGCATACGCGGCGACCTGCCGGTAAATGGTTTCAGCCCCCTCGGAATTGGTCTGGAAAAAGGAATTGGCCGAAATGCGGAACGTAAACGGGCCGATCCGGTCGGTGAGCGTCCCGTCTCCGGTCAGGACGATCTCCTTTTGTCCCACGGCGACGGCGGCCTTTCCGGAATGGATGTTATTGACGATCGTCTTGATGCCGTCGATCTTCCGGTCCAGGGCCCGGGCGATGGGGAGCACGATGTCCGGTCTTTCTCCGGAGGTTACAAAATTTACCATCCACTCATCAAGGGCGGCGGAATAGCGGAGGGTGAGGAATCTCCAGAACCCTTCATGGGTCCTGAGACCATAAACCGGGACCCTGGAACGCCTCACAAGCTCCCGGGCCTCCCGGAGAATTTCATTCCCTTTTTCCCTCTGCAGCAGGCATGCGGTCACATCGAGGACCTTGTAAAAGGTGCCGGGAACATGAAGCCCAAGGGCGAATCCCCCTTCCGTCTCCCGCCGGTCCAGTTCGTGGGGGAGATACCATCGGCGGTCGGAGAAGGAAAATTCCATCTTGTTCCGGTAGCCGAAGGTGCGGGAGGAGGGGATCACCGGGCGCACGGGCGCATGTTCCAGCCCGCCGATCCGCTCCATGGCCTCCACCACATGCGCGTGCTTGAAGGCCAGTTGCTTTTCGTAGCGAACCTGTTGCATCCGGCATCCGCCGCAGTATCCGCTGTAGGGGCATGGGGGCACGACTCGGTCCGGGGACGGAGAGAGGATTTCAACGATCCCGGCCTCGGCATAATCCCGTTTTTTTCTGTAGATACGGGCGGTTATTCGATCCCCGGGCACGGCGCCGGCCACAAAGACCACGAGGCCGTTGATCCGGCCGATCCCTTTTCCGCCAAAGGCCATCCGGTCGATGGCCAGCTCGACGGTGTCGCCTCTACGAACGGTCATCCGGATTGCGGACCGTCCGGCGGAACGCGGAAAAAGGCAGGGAGACGTCTTTTTCCGGACTGCCGGAGGTGAATGAAGGTTGCGGTGGGAACGGAATATGCGTCGGGATCATTGGGGGAGCTGGAAATTCAGCATGACGCCCGGATTGGCGTACATGTTCTTGTCCAGGGTCTCGCATGCCTCGGAACATCCGGCATCGCAGCTCTGGTGCAGGTTTTTCATCCCGTTGGTGAAGTCGCCCTTTCTGACCAGGGCGAGGCCCAGGCCGAAGCGGGCCTGGGGGTCGATTTCCGAATTCAGGATGGACTCAAATTCCGCGATGGCCGAATCGTTCTGGTTGAGCATGAAGTGGGAATATCCTTTTCCGTAATGGGCCCATGCGTAACCCGGGTTGATGGCAAGGGCGCGGGTATAGTCGTCAATGGCCTCCTGGTACAGCCCCTTGTTGTAATAGCAGAGGGCCCGGTTATGATAGGCCTTGTCCAGGACACCGGCCTGGACGTTTTTCGCCCCCGTATAATATTCGATGGTGACCGTGTAGTCGGCGAGGGCGGCATCATAGTTCTTGTCATTGTAGTAAAGATTTCCGCGGTTGTAATAGGCGTCCGAGTAGTCCACTGCGTCGCTGGTCTCCACCAGGTGAATGGCCTTGTTGTAATAAAGGAGCGCGTTGGCCGTATCGCCCGTCTCGGCATAGCACACGCCGAGATTGTTGTAGACATCCGTGAAAAACGGCCTGTCTTCGGTGCTGAGCCGGATGGCCAGGTTGTACCAGAGCTTGGCGCTGTCATATTTGTTCTGGACGTAATAAATCAGCCCGAGATTGCTGATGGCCTTGGTGTCCTGCCGGTTCCAGATATAGGCGTAAAAAAAATCCTGCTGGGCCTGGGGATATTCTTTTTTTTCATAGTGGCCCAGGCCGCGGTTGTTGTACGCCTCGCTCAACATCTGCCGGTCGTCGGAAGATTTGATCTCCTTGGCCGAAAGCAGCTGGATCGCGCTCGTGAGATCGGCAATGGCCGCGTCGAATTTCTTGTCCCTCAGTTTTTTGGTTCCCTCGTTGTAATAGATCCTGGCGTCCGTGCCGGCCCATCCCCCGGCCGGAAAGAACATGACCGGGGAGAGAAGAAGACACAGGAGAAACAACCCGTTTTTTTTGAGGTTAAAGCGGCGGACTTTCATGGCGCGGTCTCCGGCGATATTTTCAATTCTCCGCCCCCCCGCAGAGGGGCGACGAAGCTATCCAATAGACACAGGTTACCATCTTTCACCCACGGTCTCAAGGGGTTAATGTTTTCCCGGGAAAGCCTCCGCTCGGCGGGAAAAGGTTGCATTATTCCGTCTCCCAGAGCATCTGCGACACCCCGCCCGGGGGTCCGGGGATGTTGGTGGCCAGGTTCTTTCCGGCCCCGGCAATGGCGCCGCCCGCGCTCAAAAGCCCGGCCGCGTGTCCCTCCCGCGTGATGACCCGCACGCCCGAGGGAATGGAACTCCCGCTCACCACCTGGAAGGTATCGGATAGGTTCCGGTCGGTGTCGTTGGTGTCGTTGAAATCGATGGCGGATGTCCCCCAGGAGTAATCAATGGCGTAGATAAAGGCGTTACCCACCGGATTACAGGGATCGTCATAAACGGCCTGGTAAGACGTGAAATAGACCGTCTTGAAAAAGAGCGTGGGCTGGCTCAGGACCTGTTCTCCCGTGTGGTCGGTGCTGTCGTCCGCGCAGTCTCCCTGTTTGTCCATGATCCGGTAAAACCCGCGGCAGGGGGACTGGTCGCGCAGGATTCCCTTCAGGTTTTCCTGGATGATCGCGTCGTCGTCGTCCACGTCTCCATCGCCGTCCGCGTCCGCGTCATCGTCCAGCTCATCACAGGTGAGGTTCAGCAGATCGGTCTCGTCCAGGACCTGCCCGTCCGCTGCGGCGCGGTCCGCCACCGCGTAGAAGCGGTTGGAAATCATCCTGAGCCTGGGATGGGCCCTGTCGCCGGTCCCGAAATAGAGGACCGGGTACGTGGTCCATTCGGTCCCGAAATAGGAGATGTCGGGCGAGTAAAAGGCCTTCCGGCCCCTGTCGGAGCTCACCAGGGACTGGGTCCCGGCATCAAAGGCGTCCGCGTCGCCCGATGCCAGGTCGGAGCCGGGATTTGCCGTGAAGACGCGCGTCACCGACCATTTCTCCGAATTGGGGTCCGTGTAGGTGTGAGAGGTGTCCCCGTAATAATCGTATACCACCTTCCAGACCTGGCCGTAAATGTCGGACACGTAAATCACCAGGTCGGTGTCGGAAAAAGGGATGGCGGAGATGTCGGCGGGAAAGCAGTATTTCATTTTGCAGTACTTCTGATCCAGGCCGGTGGTGACATCCTCGGATTCATCCTCATCCCCGTCGGCGTCCCCGTAAGTGGCCTTGAACATGACCGACCCGTCGCTCACCTTGAGCACGAAAATCCCCCGCCCCATGGTGTCGTTTCCGGGGTTGTACTTGTCGTAAAATTCCGTGCCTCCGATGGTGACCGCATGGGTCTCGGATGCCTCGCCCACGTCGTATGCCCCGTTTCCGTTGGCGTCGGTGTAGTCCCAGATCCCGTTTTCGTTGGCGTCGTCGAACCCTTCGGGAAAGCCGTCTTCCAGCGGATAGTCATAGCCGCCGGCAAAGATGACCACGTCCTCCACGGTTGACGCGTCGGTCCGTATCCGGGCGAAGTACGGCTTGCTCCAGGTGTAGCCCAGTTCCTCGAACCCGGTGGTGCCGGTGGTGCCGCCCTCGATGTGCCATCTCACCTTCCAGTTGGACGGATCCGGGTCGGTCACGTCCAGGGCCCAGTAGCTTCGGCCGCCCCGCCGTTCGCCGAAAACCAGGGTCTTGTCATAGTATCCGCCGGTCTGGGTCTGGGCGCGGAAGAGGTTTGACGAGCCGTCGACCATGAAGGTGTGGACGTCCGGGGTCCCGAACTCCTGGAGCCTCGGCAGGAGGTCCCGGGGCACGAAGGCGAAGATCTCGGAGCCCGCCGGGTAGGAGGTCGCGCCGATGGTGCAGTCCTGATCGGTGAACACGTGGAGCATGCCGTCGTTTGCTCCCACCGCGATATAACGGGCCTTCAGGCTGCCGTCCGCGTTGAAGTAGTCGATGATCCGGGGTTCGGAATGGATGATGTCGCCCATGATCCATTCGCGCTTGGCCACGGGGACCCCCCCGGTGTCGGAGTCGTAGGTATAGCCGTACATGAAGTTGATGATATTGTAACGGACCGTGTCGCTGGATACGGACAGGTCCGAATTGGTGATGTTGGCGTCGGTGAACCGGACCATGCTGCCGTCGCTGGCCCCCTTGTAGGTGTAAATGTTGCGGAAGTCGTAATACGGCCCGGTTGCGGGAACGGCGATCGGATCGGTCCCGGGCATGGCGGCCTTGAGCAGGGCCCCCACGCCGCCCCTGTCCACGTAGCCGCCGTCCGCCTCGGTGGACCAGTAGGAGGTGCTGGCGGGCTTGAAGGCCCCGTCGCACTGTCCCGCGATGCTGTCGTTCTTGTCCACCACGGTCCATTCCGGCTCGGTCCGGCCGCAGTCGGTCCGCGTCAGGTAGGAAAGACCGTATTTCTTGAGATTCCCCTGCCAGTGGGAATCGGGCATGGGCCGGAAAAAGGCCATGTAGAGCTTGTCGCCGCTCTGGGTCCGGTTGGCCTCGTCCACGGATACCACCGGCGCCACGTGAGAGACCCCCCGGCTCAGGATGTCGGTGAAGGTCCGGTTGAGCTGCTGTTCCAGCTTCAGGGGATTGACCACGTAGAAATAGGTGTCCGGGGTCCCGTCCGCGTCCTCGTCCCATTCGGATTCCAGGTCCGGCTTGTCGTTGTCGTTGAGGTCGTTGAACCCGCCCCACTTGGCCGCGTACCACAGGGGATTCTCCAGGAGCGTCGCCGCAGTGGTGGTCCCGGCCGTAAAGGTCCGCGTGGTGGTCAGCGGCAGGGCCGTGTTGTCGTCCCACGGATCTCCGCTCTCCCCGGCCCAGACGCCCGGAGGCGTATCCAGGAAGTAATCGGGATCGGATCCCGCCCCCGTATCGTAGTCCCGCACCTCCAGGTAGGTGCCGTCCTTGGTGGTGCCGGAGATGATATACCCGCAGTGCTGGACAATGCTCCCCGAGGCATAGGTGGAGGTGAGGGTGATGGTGAGGGTGCTCCCGGTTACCGTATATTCGTACACCACGATGGCGTCCATGTCGTGGTCCGCCCCCTGCTCCACGTCCTCGTAGTTGATGCGGAACTTCCCGTAGGTGGGGGTGATTTCCTGCACGAAAAAATCGGTGATGGTATTGGTCGGCTGGTACTGTCCCTTTGTCGGCGAGATGCTGGACCCTGAGACCGACTTGGCAAAGGGGATCAGGGTCACGGTCTGGTCCCCGATGGGGATGGCGATCCGGGGGAGGGCCGAGGCCAGGCCCACGATGTAGGTAAGGACATTCTGGGTC
>CAZCVB010000140.1:0-6433 GCA_964501805.1 uncultured Desulfobacteraceae bacterium
AATTGTCCCTTTCCGGGCCCGCGGTATCCGGCGGGCCGGGGCGCGCCCTTTTATTTTTCCGGGGCCGGACTCACGAGATCCTTGTAGAGTTCCGGTCTCCTGCGGGGGAGAAAATATTTCATCCGGTGGGCCCGGATTTCCCGTAGTATCCGGTCTTCCAGACTGGCGAAAAGGATCTTTTCCTCGTTTCCCGTGTAACGGGCAAGGACATGTCCATCCGGTCCCAGGACCACGGCGGCGCCGGGAAAGGTGAGGCCCGCTTCGCCTTCGTCCACCGGATTGCAGGCCACCACGTAGGCCCCGTTGTCAAAGGCCCTGGCCGTCAGGTGCCGCAGCCAGCTTGCGAGCTTTGTCTCCGGGTCCCCCCGGGGAGAGGCGTGGGGAATGAAAAGGATCTCACTCCCCTTGAGGCACAGGAGGGTGCTGATTTCCGGAAAATGGGCCTCGTAGCAGAGCGCCACCCCGAAAACAGTGTTCCCGGAGCGGAAAACGCCGATCTCCGTTCCCGCGCGGAAACCGGCGCATTCAACGGGGGAAAGGTGGGTTTTCCGGTATCTTCCGAGTGGTTTCCCCGGGATCGCCACCACCTGCGTGATATACGGCTTTCCGGTTTCCGATGGTTCCATGAGGCCGGCCATCACCACCATGCCGGTGTCACGGGCCATGCGGGAAAGGGCCTCCAGCGCCCCGGTCACCGTACGGCCCGCAAAATCCTCTTTCGAAGGGATGATCCGGTACCCAGTGACGGAGAGTTCCGGGAAGCAGATCATATCCGCCCCCCGGCGGGCGGCCGCTTCCACAAAAGAGGCGATCCGTTCCAGGTTCCGGGGGATGTCTCCGGGATGGGAGTGCATGGAAACGGCGGCGACCTTGAGATCGTCCATGGCGCGCCTTCCTTCATTCAATCTTTTTCAAATCATCTCCAGGCGCGTGCACGGCGCGAATATTCCCTGTATGCCCCGGCCGTTGCGCCGCCTGAACCTTTTTGAACCAGTTTCCGGCCCGGCCCTGGACCCCGGGTCGAGCGAAAAGAATCCTTCCGTCTCTTTTTTGTTCTTCTCGTCCGGCTGTCCCTTTCATCGGCCGGGGAATTTCGCCGGACGGGTCTTTTCCGTCCGGAGGAGAATACGTCCCGTGGGCCACGGTCCTCCGGCCCGGGCGGCATTCCCATTGACAGCGCCACTCCCGCTTTCTATGATTGTTTTCCACCGGGGGGAATGCCGTTCCCCGCGAAACCCCGCGACAGGGCCGGGACAGGGACCGCGATCCCCTCCCCGCCATCCGACCCCCCGGATATCCCGGCAGGAAAGATTTATGAACCTCCTTTATGCCGTATATCTCATAGCCGGCGGCGCCCTCTTTGCGGCCCTGCTCCCCTTCCTGTGGATCTATTCACGGATCACCGGGCGGTATCGGTTTTACCAATGCGAACGACTGGGCCTCGTGCCGCGGGCCGCGGTTCCTCCCGCCACCCGTTCTCCAAGGATCTGGATCCATGCCGTGTCCCTGGGGGAGATCCGGGCGGCGGCGGCGGTCATCCGCGTGCTCGAAGAGACGATCCCGGGGGTCTCGATGGTCCTGTCCACCATGACCGAGCACGGCCGGGACCTGGCGGTGGAGACCTTCGGAGGAAAGATCCCCGTGATATACGCCCCGGTGGACGTCCTGTTCCCGGTCCGGTGCGCCCTTTCCCGGATCCGTCCCGATATCATGGTTTTCCTCGAAACCGAGATCTGGCCCGCGTGGCTGTTTTTTGCCCGCCGCATGGGGGTCCGGACGGCCCTTGTAAACGGCCGCATCTCCGGCGGGTCATTTGGCCGGTATCTCAGGTTCCGGCCCTTCTTCCGGCGGGTGCTGGGAAATTTCGACGCCCTCAGCATGATCCGCGAACGGGACGCGGAGCGCATCCGGGCCATGGGCGCCGATCCCCGGCGGATAACGGTCAACGGGAACGCCAAATTCGACGGCGTGGCGGCCCTGCCCGACCCGCGCGTGGCGTCCCGGATCCGGCAGATCCTGAACCTCGTGGATTCCCGGCCCGTGTTCATCGCCGGCAGCACGCGGGAGGGGGAAGAAAAGGCCGTCCTGGACGCCTATGAGCGGATGCTTCCGGCCCATCCCGACATGGTGCTGATCCTGGCCCCCCGGCACATCACCCGCATCCGGGAGATCATTCCCCTCCTGACCGCGCGCGGCCTTGCGTTTCAGCTCAGAAGCAACATCGGCCCTTCGGGACGGGATCCCTCGGCGCGGGTGGTGGTGGTCGATACCTTCGGCGAACTTCATCATCTTTACAGCGTGGGTACCATCATTTTCTGCGGAGGCAGTCTCGTCCCCCTGGGCGGGCAGAATGTGCTGGAGCCCGCGGCCTGGGGAAAAGCCGTCTTCCATGGCCCCCACATGGACAATTTTCTGGACGCAAAGGCGCTGCTGGAGAAGGCAAGAGCCGGTATCCGGGTCTCGGGACCCGATGAACTGGCGGAAAAAGCCCTGTGGTATCTGGAGCACCGGGAGGCCCTGGATGCCGCCGGCCGGAGGGCCCGGCGCGCGGTTCTTGAAAACAGCGGCGCGGCCCGTCGCCACGCGGAGGTGATCAAACGGCTGGCGGCCCGGTAAGGAAGCGGACACCGGTTGCCGTATCCGGATTACGATGAAAGCCGTACGCGGGTGGCCCCCCATCCGGACGGCCCCGGATCAAGGCCGAAGGAAAGGACGCGCGGATCCCGTCTGAGTCGCGCGTGAACCGTCCGCCTCAGGGCGCCGGTTCCTTTTCCATGGATGATGGTGATCTCGCGGATGCCCCTGTCCATGCAGGCCGCGATATATTCCGCCACCACCGATGCCGCCTCCCCGGGCGGGAAGGCATGAAGGTCCAGCACCCCGTCGATGGGGATGCGGACCGGACCGTTTATTTCTTCTCCCGTCAAAATTTGACCTTCGGGACCTCCTGCCGCTCCTTCGGGACCTTGAAGAAGGCGGCCTTTTCAAACCCGAACATCCCGGCAATGATGTTGGTGGGAAACCGGCGGATCTGGACGTTGAACGCCCTGACCGCCTCATTGTACCGGCGGCGCTCCACGGCGATGCGGTTCTCGGTGCCGGCCAGCTCGTCCTGGAGGCGGATGAAATTGGTATTGGCCTTCAGCTCCGGGTAGCGTTCCACCACCACCATGAGGCGCGCCAGGGCGGACGAGAGCTGGTTGTTGGCGCGGATCTTGTCGTTGATGTTCCCGGCGGACGCCACGCGGGACCGGGCCTCGGTGACTTTGACAAAGACGTCCTTTTCGTGCCTGGCATATCCCTTCACCGTTTCCACGTAATTGGGGATCAGGTCATACCGGCGCTGGAGCTGGTTCTCCACCTGGGCCCATGCCGCCTTCACCCCTTCGTCCATGGTCACGAGGCGGTTGTAGGTCCCCTTCAGGTAGAGAAACGGCACCACCACGATCAGAAAAAGGATTCCCGCGATAACCAGTACGGTTTTCATTGTCCGGCTCATCTTACTCCCCCATGGCGTCCACCTGTTTCGCCAGGCGACGCACCTCCCGTAAATAATCCTTGAACGCCCGGGTGGCCCCGGCATCCGACAGCTTGATGTTCCCCGCACGCATGCCCCACACGGTCTCGAAGGCGTCCGGTTTCAGCTGGAAGGCCCGGCAGGTCTCCCGGATGACGTCCTTTTTGCCTCCCGGGATCTCCGTCTCCCTGAGATGAAGGAGGGCCTTGAAGATGGCGACAAAGGCCGAAAGAGACTGGCCGATGAGTTCTCTCAGGCCTCTTCCCCGGCCTCCGGTCTCCAGGAACGCCTGCCGCAGAAGAAGGAGCTTCCCCTTGATCTCCCGTTCACACTGCAGCCGGAGGAACTCCCGGTCGATCACCAGGTCCTTGAGGATGTCTTTCCCGAACGCCACCACGTACGCCTGGCGGAAATTGAGATATTCGATGGGAAAGACGTCCAGGGATGTCTCCACATATGTTTCGGTGAGAAAAAGCGGCACCGCCACCCGCTGTTTCCGCCATTTCCGGACCGTTTCAAAGGCCCGGTCAAGATCGTTGATGCCGGTTTCGGAAAGGACGATCATGAAATTGATGTCGGATTTTCCCGGGACGTAGTCCCTCCCCGCGGCGCTTCCGTAAAGGATGACGCTGACAAGATCGTCGCCGAAAACCCGCTGGTAATCGGCGATAATGCCGGGGAACAGTTCTTTTGGATTGTCGGGTCCTCTTGCCATGGTCAGAAACCTCCCCCGGCGCCGCCGCCGCCGCTCATGCCGCCGCCGAATCCGCCGAAACCGCCGCTAAATCCGCCGAAACCACCCCCGCCGTACCGGGATCCATAACCGCCGCCGCTGCCCAGGAGCAGGGGGAGGAACAGGAGCCACGAGCCGCCGCGGCGTCGGGAAACGAGGCTGAAAATAAAAATAATCAGGATAAAAAGCGGGAAAAACGCCAGCCCGGACCGTCGTTTCTTCACCGCCCGCGCCGCCGGCTGTCCGGTAAGCCGGACGCCTGCGTCCCTGGCGATGACCTGGGCCACGGCCAGGGTGCCGTTCAGAAGCCCCTCTCCAAACTGGTTCTGTTTGAGATACGGGATCATGTACCGGTCACGGATTTCGCCCACCAGTCCGTCCGGGAGGATCCCCTCCACCCCGTACCCGGTCTCGATGCGCATCTTGCGCTCCTTCACCGTGACAAAGATCAAGACCCCCTTGTCCTCCCCCTTTTTGCCGATGCCCCAGGCCTGGTAAAGCCGGTTGGCGTAGTCGTTGTATTCGCCGCCGCCGATGTCCGGCAGGGTGACCACCACGATCGGGATCCCGGTCTTCTGCAGCAGCTCCGCGCTCACGGCCCGGATCTTCCGCTCGAAGGTATCCGGAATCACGCCCGCGAAGTCGTTGACCAGGCCTACGGGTTTCGGTATGGGCCGCTCGGCCCGGGACAGGGTCGTGGAGACAAAGAAAAGCAGGACCGCGCAACAGGCCGCACAGGAATATCTTTTCAGGAAGGATGACATTCTATAAGAATAGGCCCGGCCATGCGGTATGTCAACCGGATCATTTTGAAACCGGGGGCGGGACGGTGCGATGAAACCGCGCGAAACACCCCCGAACCCACCCTGCCGGTTGGCCGCCCTATCAAAAGATCAGAAAAAGTCATCAAGAAACAGGCGAATTATATTTAACCGCAACGGTGTTCAAAGATCACCATTGCTCTCTATTTTTTTGCTGTCTACGCTCTTTTTCTCCATTCTGCATACGTCTTTCCCATTTTATATAGCTTGATTCTTCTGCTGAAATTTTCATTGGGAGGCATAGATAATTGATAGGCCGCTGTCTCCACGCTCACGGCAGGCGGAATTCCGCCAGGAATGACTGGAGGGGAAGAACCCTCACGCCTCCCTTCACATAGTCTCTTTCCCCTTGATGTACCTGGTAAAAGGCCGGGATCCCCGTCCGTTCCCTGAAGTAAAAAACAGAAGGATTCACGTTTTTTTCACCGCTCTTGCACTCGACGGCGAATAATGGTTTTTTCTCCTTCAAAACGACAAAATCCACTTCTCTTCTGTCCGTGTCCCTGAGGAACCGAAGTTCCATGCGAAAGCCTTCGGTATCCTCCACAAAATGACAATATTTCAATAATTGCGACGCCACAAGGTTCTCAAACCGTGCTCCCGGATCCTGGACAACGGACCAGTCCCACAAGTAGAGCTTCCGTTCCTTTTTGACCGCCCGGATCTTCGGAGGGCCGTATGGAGGGATGCGAAAGCAATAATACATCCTTTCAAATATACTCAGCCAGCGTTCCACTGTTTCGTGGGCCACCTGCATCAGCTCCTTCAATTTTTTGACCGACAGGGGGAAACCCACACGATTGGGAAGCTCCTCGGCCAGAAGCTCGAGCATGCTGATTTCCCGGATATTTTCCAGGTCGCGGATATCCTCGTAAATAACGCGTTGGAGCCGTTCCCTTTGCCATCGCCTCCAGAATCTCACGTTTCCTCGAAGGCACGGCTCTGGAAATCCGCCGAATTTAAGCAGATGTTCCAGGTCATCCCATGTGGGGCCGGGGTTCAATTCACGGAGGGAAAACGGGTGTAGCCGGTAATAATGATATCTGCCCTGCAGAGAGTCGCCTCCCCTGCTATAGTGGTCCAGACTTGCGGATCCGGTGATGATAAACGATACGTCCGATTTGCAGGTGTCATAGAATCCCTTCACAAGGCTGCGCCACCTTGAGAATTTGTGGATTTCATCAAGGACGATGACCTTCTGCCTTGAAGGCAATTCTCCTTTCAGCAGGGCGGAACGAACCGGGACATGGTCCCAGTTCAGATATGCGGGATGCTTTTCGCTCGGCTCCGGAAGAAAGCTTAGGGCGAAGGTCGTTTTTCCGACCTGCCTCGGCCCCCCGATAAAAACCATCTTTTTTTTCA
>CAZCVB010000141.1:0-5111 GCA_964501805.1 uncultured Desulfobacteraceae bacterium
CCGGAAACGGCCGGAGAAGGGAAGCGCAGGGAACAGGGGATGAAGCGGAGAGCGTTTCTTAAAAAAGGCGTGACGCAGGCCCTTTACGCCGCGGCCGGACTGATCCTGGCCTGGCCGGTTTTTTCTTTTGTGACATACCGGAAGAACCGGAAAAGGGAAATCATCTTCACCCCGGGGGAACAGGCCGCCGGCGTCATCTTCAAGGAGGGCGTCTTCCTGGTAAAGGAGAAGGGAACCCGGCACGCCCTGTCGGCCCGATGCACCCACCTGGGATGCACCCTCCGTTACGACCCCGTGTCCCGGCGCTTCCGCTGTCCCTGCCACGGAAGCGTGTTCGACCTCGGCGGCGGACGGATTTCGGGACCGGCCCGGAAAAACCTGAAGGAACTTCCCGTTAAGAAAAAAACCGGCGGCGAACGGGTGGTCACCCTGACCACGTGACCCGGCAACGGCCGCCCCGTGCCCCGAACCTGGACCGTGACCCCAAATGGACCGCTCCCCCGCATCCAGGCCCCTTTCCCTGTCCGCCTACCTGCCCCGCCTGGGGCTGACGGCCCTTTTCGTCTGCCTGGCTTCGGGCCTGGTCCTGGCCTTTCAATACCGGCCCTTCGGCAACGTGTTTCAAAACGTGGAAGAGATCACCACGCGGATCCCTTTCGGCTGGTTCTTCAGACGGCTCCACCATGCCTCCGGCCAGGTTTTCGTGATCCTCATGCTGGGCCACGCGGCGGACCATTTCGTCCGGAAACGCTACCGCCTCTACCCGGGAAAGGAGTGGTCCCGCCTGACGGCCGCCGTCTGCCTCTGTTTTTTTATCCTGTTTACCGGGTTTATCCTGAAGGGCGATCAGGAAGGGATTTTCGCCGGGCGCATCTTCGGGAATCTCCTGGGGCGGGTTCCCCTCATCGGCGGCCCCGCCCGGAGACTCTTTTCAACGGAAGGGGCCGGGTTCTTTTTCCTTCCCTACCTCTACCACGCCTTTTTCGCCCCCCTGCTGGTCATGTTCCTGCTCAGGTCCCATATCCGCGAATGGATGCCTAACCAGAAGGCCCTTTGCGTGGCCCTGCCGGGCCTGTTCGGCTACGCGCTGCTGGTGCCCTCCCCCATGGACATCCCGCCGGGCGCGCAGGCGGCCGTGGTGAAAGGCCCCTGGTTTTTCCTGGGCATCCAGAGCCTCCTCAAGACCCTGGACCCGGTCCTTGCCGGGGCCGTCCTTCCGGCCCTTTTCGTGGGGGGTGTCCTGCTCCTCCCCGCTTCCGGGCGGGCCGGGAGACCCCTTCATTACGCCATCGTCCTGGTCTCGTGCCTGTACGCCCTGCTGACCCTCCGGTCCGCCCTCTGGGGGCCGTAAGGCCTGACAGGAGAGACCTTTGCTCCCGCTTCTTCAGCCGGACAGACCCGAAAAAGGAGGATTCCATGGAAAAGAAGACCGAACGTATCACCATCGTGGAAGGAGATATCACGAAACAGGCGGTGGACGCCGTTGTCAATGCGGCCAACACGTCCCTTCTGGGCGGCGGCGGGGTGGACGGCGCCATCCACAGGGCCGCGGGACCCGAACTCCTGGAAGAGACCCGGAAGATCGGCGGGTGCCCCACGGGCGAGGCGCGGGTGAGCCGGGGGTACCGGCTCCCGGCCCGGTGGATCATCCACACGGTGGGTCCCGTGTGGTCCGGGGGAAACCGCAACGAGGACGCCCTCCTGGCCGCCTGCTATCGCAACAGCCTCAAGGCCGCGAAAGAAATCGGGGCGAAAAGCGTCGCCTTTCCGTCCATCAGCACCGGCGCGTACCGCTTCCCCCTGGAGCGGGCCACGGCCATCGCCGTGACCGAGACGACAAGATTCCTGTCATCCGACGACACCATCGAAAAGGTGATCTTCGTCTGTTTCGGGGAACGGGTGCTCAAGGCATATCTTTCCGCCTTTGAACAGGTCGCGGCAGGATGAGCCGGGGCCAGGGCCCGAAGCTCCGCGCCCGGCTAAAATCCCAGGGATTCGTTCACCAGGATCACGCACATGTCGGTCATCATGGGCCTGCGGTGCAATATGGTGGTGATCCGGCAGATGCGCTGGGGCGCGTTGCAGTCGGTGCAGACGCCCGTCCGGGCGCAGGGCGTGTCCATGCCCAGGCTCCTGGCCCGCATGGGACCGGCCACCTCGCGCACGCGCCTCAGGGCCGAGTCCAGATCCGGCGTCACCTTGTTCATCCCCGCAACAATGAACACCTTTCCCGGGCCGAAGGTCATGGCGTTGGTCCGGTTTCCCACGCCGTCCACGTTCACCACCTCGCCGGAGGCGGAGACGGCGTTGGCGCTGCAGAAAAAGGCGTCACACCGGCCCATCTTCAGCCGGAGATCCAGGTCCTCGTCCCTGGAAAGCCCTTCCCGCCAGTGGTCGTAGACGGTCTTCCCCCTCGCCTCCAGGGCCTCCGGGATACCGATGGTACGGGTGGTGTCGGACCCGCCGAACCCGAAGCTCTCAAGGCCCCTGGTCATCTCCAGGACCAGGGAAAGGGCCGCCCCGGAATCCGGCACGAACCGGGCATCGAACCCGTGGTTTTTCAGGCTTTCCACGCATCGTTCCCCGAGCTTTTCCCACAGCCACGATCGATAGGCATGCTGCGTCATGACACCTCCTTGAGCGGGCATCTCCGGACGGCGCGGTGTCAGCCGGCCCGCACCCGGATCAGTTCCGCCACGATGCTGACCGCGATCTCCTCGGGCGTCTCCGCGCCGATCTCAAGCCCGATGGGGGAATGGACCCGCGACAGGTCCTCCCGCGAGAAACCCTCTTCCAGAAGCCTCTCGTAGATCACCTTCCGCTTTCGATCGCTGCCGATCATTCCGATGTACCGGGCCGGGGTGCGAAGGGCCTGGGCCAGGACCGTCTTGTCGTGCATGTGCCCCCTCGTGACGATCACCAGGTAGGAGGATTCATCCACGGAAAGGGTCTCCATCACCCGGTCGAACGGGGCGCACTTCACGTCCTCCGCCTCCGGGAAACGGGCCGGATCCGCAAAATCCTCCCGGTCGTCGGTCACCACCACCTGGAATCCCACCCCGGCCGCAAGGGGCACGATCTGCCGGGACACATGGCCTCCCCCGAAGACATAGAGCACCGGGGTGGAGACCACCGGCTCCACGAAAATATCAATGCGGTTTCCCGCGTCATCCCGGATGCCGACGATGGCGGGCAGACCGGGCCGGAGGACATCGTCCATCTTTTCCCGGAGCGCGTTTTCGACCTCCGCGCTCCCGAGGAGGGATCCCGTCTTCCCGCCGGCACGGTCCAGGAACGCCTTCGGAACCTGGTCGAACAACCAGTGCTCCGGGTCCAGGACGGTGGCCATCATCCCCGCGCCCCCGCGGTTCCGGACCTTCAGCGCCGCCTCGAAAACCGACATGTGGGCGATGCTTCCGGGTAACACCGGTTCCAGGAAGACATCCTCTTCCCCGCCGCACAACATATCCGTATCCGCCACGTCCTCTCCCTTGAGCGTAAAGTGGAGAAGCCGGGGCCGGCGCGATTCCAGGACCTCTTCCGCCGTGGCGACGGTCCGGGCCTCGAGCACGCCCCCGCCGATGGTGCCCACGAGGGACCCGTCTTCCAGGACCAGGCACCGGGCGCCGATACCCCGCGGCGCAGGCCCGGCCTGCCGGACGATGGTGGCCAGGACGGAAGGCCGCCCATCCGAGAAAAGCTGCTTCATCTTTTCGACGATATCTTTCATTCCATTGTCCCCACGGGGCGCCAGGTCCCGTTTTCCAGGGAACCGGCCACCACCCGTTCAACGGCCGGCGGCGATCCCCGCATCAGGCGGCGGGCCAGGGCCGTGTCGTTCTCCCCTTCCGGAAGGAGATCCTGTTTGTTCAGGAACGCCACGCGCCTCGCCCCGACCGGCGCGCGCTGAAACAGGCCGCCGTCCGATTCGAAAATTTTGGCCAGGAGGCCGGGCGTCATGCGTTCGCCGCGGCGCGCCCCGGTGATCCGCATGAACCGGTCCATGCGGAAGACCAGGTCTTTCGCCAGGGGCCTTCCCAGCGCCTCGAGACCCATCACGGCCACCACCACGGTGGCGGAGGAGGGAATCACCGGTTCATGGGCCGCCGGCGCCTTCACCGGCAGGCCGGCCGCCCCGTCCGCCTCGATAATAAGGCAGTCCAGGCGGACCGCGCGGTACAGGTCATCCGCGAATGCCGGGGGAATTCCCTCCACCTTCCGGGAATCCAGGATGCGATGCCCCACGAAGACATGACCGTACGCCTCGACCCCGGCCCGGATTTTCCGGATCACGTCCGGGCCGCGGATGTCCAGGACCCGGCAGGGCGCCCGGCGGGCCTCGCTGTAGCGGATTTTCGTGGTGGTGGAGGTCACCACCCGCCAGCCGGCCGACAGCAGGGCCTCCGCCAGAGCGAACATCAGCGTCGTTTTGCCCCCGCCCCCCACCAGGGCCACATGCGCGCCCTGTTCCAGGCCCAGGGCGGCCGCCAGATCCATTCTCATTCTACCTGTCCCTGAGGACCCGGTTGTCCCCCACCCGGACCGTCACCTGGTTCAGATCGAAATACTCCATGAGAGGGATGGTGTACTTCCGGGACACGCCGGTGAGGTCCTTGAACTGGGGCGTGGTGATCTCCCCGTTTTTTTTGAGAAAATCGATCAGGCTGTCCTTGAGATTCTCCACCGCCTCCCGGTGGAAATAGAGGTCGTCCTTTACCTTCAGCAGCACGCCGTCCTTCACCATGACCTCAAGGACCTCCTCGCCGCTGTTCCCCGGAAACCGGTCCCTCAGCTCCCTGAAATAGGGCGGCTTCAGCCCGCCGTCCCGGTACACCTTTTCCAGGCTGCGGCGCACCTTTTCCTGGTCCTGCGCCAGGGTGACCCGGTGGTCCCTGAGATGTACCACGTCCCTGTCCTGGACAACGGTCCCCTCCCGGCCCAGCTGCCGCACCAGGTAATTGAAGAGCTTCGAGTTGTTCGCGCCCACCGTCCTGGAACGGAGTTCCTCCTTGGAAAGCCCCGCTTTCAACGGAAAATCCCTGTGGTACCGGCCGATGGTCCGAAGGAGTTCATCCCGGGCCTTTGCCAGGAACTCCCGGTGGATCAGGACC
>CAZCVB010000141.1:5211-6416 GCA_964501805.1 uncultured Desulfobacteraceae bacterium
GGGCCGGGCGTTCAGGACCTTTCCGCCGCCGATGGTCCGGACCGGCGAATAGCTCCGGATCACATAGGGATCGTCCCGGAGCACCGCGGTGGGTTCGTCCAGCCGGAGCTGGGCATAGCAGTGGCTCCCCGGCTCCAGTACGTCCCGGTCCAGCAGGACCACGGTGGAGATGATCTCGGACGTGCCCGTGTGAAAACGGACCTTGGCCCGGTTCTTGAGCTTCCGGGGGGCGCTCTCAAGCAGGTGGAGGGTGACATCCACCATGTAGGTGGACCGCAGCGCGTCCTTTCCGGCCAGGACATTCCCCCGCCGCACCACCGCCTTTTCAATTCCCTGGAGGTTGATGGCGGTCCGCTGCCCGGCCCGGACCTCGTTCACCTCCTGGTTGTGGACCTGGATCCCCCGGACCCGGGATTCGAGGCCGGAGGGATAAAGGGTCACCGCCTCCCCGGTCCGGACCCTGCCGGAAATGCTGGTCCCCGTCACGACCGTCCCGAACCCCCTCATGGTGAACACCCGGTCGATGGGGAGCCGGAAGATGTGTCCCGTGTCCCGCTCGGGGATCTGCTCCACCAGCGCGCCCAGGCGCCGGACCAGGTCGTCAAGACCCTCCCCGGTCACGGAGGAGACCTCCACCATGGGCGCGCCGGACAGGAAGGTGCCGGACAGGTACTCGGAGACGTCCTCCCTCACCAGTTCGAGCCAGTCCGCGTCCACCATGTCGATCTTGGTCAGGACCACCACGCCGTGACGGATCTTGAGCAGCTCGCAGATCTCCAGGTGCTCCCGGGTCTGGGGCATGACCCCCTCGTCCGCGGCGATCACGAGGGCCACCAGGTCGATGCCCGTGGCCCCGGCCACCATGTTCTTTACGAATTTTTCATGCCCCGGCACATCCACGATGCCCAGCCGCCTGCCTCCGGGCAGGTCCAGGTGGGCAAAGCCCAGCTCAATGGTGATGCCCCGTTCCTTTTCTTCCTTGAGACGGTCCGTGTCGATGCCGGAGAGGGCCTTTATCAGGGAGGTCTTGCCGTGATCGATGTGCCCCGCCGTCCCCAGGATGATCTGTTTCATGAAGGAATCCTTTCATTTTACGGCCAACGCAGCCTGTTATTGATAATAAGGAATGCCCCTTCCTGTCAAGCCGGTTGCCCTCTGCCGGGGACGTGAAAATTTTATTGACCTGTCCGAATATTTTTGTTAGA
>CAZCVB010000142.1:0-6350 GCA_964501805.1 uncultured Desulfobacteraceae bacterium
AAAAGGCCACCGCCAACCTGATCGGCCCCATCGTGGTCCATTCCCCATCCCGCCGGGCCGTGCAGGTGGTTCTTGCCGACAGCCCGTATTCCCACCGGTTTCCACTCATTACTCCCCGTCGTAAGGCCTGAAACGGTAGCGTGGTCGGACTTCCCGTCAGGGGCTGCCGCGTCAAGGGATGTCAGGATTGAAGATTTCATCGGGCATCCTGTCGATGTAATAGCTCAAAAAAGAGGGGTAGGAGGGTTTTTCTGACGCGACTGTCGAGAGGGCGCCCTCTCTTCCGGGCTTAGTGCTTGTGCCGGTTCCCTTCGCTCGACAGACTGGTATGGCCCAAGACCCTCAGGGTGAGAATATCCATGATCAGGGAGCCGGCCGTTTCCACGGCCTTTCTGAAAGGCGTGTTCCGGACATACCGCCACCGGACGTCGTCCGGGCGGCGTTCCTGCATCCTGATGTTCGAGAGAACAGGGGCCTTCAGTTCGTCTACGCCCATGGAGTGGACCCGCAGCCAGGCATCGCCGAAAGGAAGAATGTCGGTGAGATAATCGAGGAAGACCTGGCCGTTGTCGAACACGGCCGTTATCAGCCCCTTTCCCCCGGGAAGCGTCCCGACGGTTGCATCCGGGAGGGTTTCAATAAAATTCCATCCCGCGAAAACGAGGTCCTCGGCCACGTGCACCACGCCCCCGCCGACCCCCTGGATCAGGTCACCGAAGATGGCCTGTCTCAGTTTCCGGAAAAAAGACCCCGCATGCCCCGTGAAGCCGGAAGCGGCTGACGCCGTTGACCGCTTCCCGGAACCGATCCCGAAGGCGCTCCCCAGATCCCTGAAAAAGTCGATGACCGAGCCGATCAGTCCCCGTCGGCGGGCCGTCCGGATGCGGTTGCCATTGTCCCGGTAATGGATTTTTGAGCCAAAAAGCAGGTCGTGGAAAAAATTCTTTACGTTGCCCACCGCGTCGGATATGTCCTTCCCGATCCTGCCCCAGAAGGATCGCTGTTCCGGTGCATCGGGAATCACCTCCTTTTTCTCCAGGTAATAGGCGTCTCCTCCGGGATTGCTGAGAAGCTGGTCGTCCCTGTATTTTTCCATATCGCCGATCTGCGGGGCCTTTGGAACCGTTATATCGATCTGCCGGTACGCGGCCAGGGCCGCATCCCTGGAGGCCGAGGGTACGGGAAAATCGAGGGGGATCTCCGGCGGGAGCAGGGTGAAGGCGGGCGCGGTTTCCTGTGGGACCGGGCTTTTACACGGGGAGATCCTGTTTTCGAGGATGCGCCGGAAACCGGTCCCGTCTGCCGGGCGCTTCACTGGCACTGCCCGGCCTTGCGCCAAGGGGGTTTCGGGAAACGCCGGTTGTGCGGTCATATGGGCGAGGGGTGTGTCCATCCTGTGACCAAAATATGCAAGATCAATGCCGGCAGGAGTTAGGGGTACAGGAACATTGGGATCACGCAGCCGTCATGAAGTCCGGTGGCCCAGCGTATGGGTATAGCTTCAATCGCCTGTAATTAAAAAGAAAGTAGGGGGAAAGTTCCTGTCCGGAGGCATTGGTCAAACCGCCGTGGAACCCCGCGTGACGTAAATGAAGGACAGGCGCATGTTCCGCTGGGAAAGGACGGCCTGTGGAAGGGAAAATTTTTCCTTTTGCCGTGCCATGGCGGGCCGTCCGCGGCATCGGATGGACATCTTGGCCATGATTCACGGGAACGGATCGGAAAGGCCCATAAAAAAGCCCCGCCGTATATCAAAGACGGGGCTTTTCCGGTGGTAACCTGGTATCCTCTACTGTTCCCCTCCATACAGTTCCTTTATCCTGGTCCTGTCCGGGGATCCGTCTTTAAGGGAGGGGATTTCCTTTACGAACTCCACGTACTGAGGTTTTTTGTACCTGGCGATCCGTCCGCCCACGAATTCGATCAGGTCCTTCGCTTCGAGGGTCTCGCCCTCTTTCAGCCGGCAGACCGCCTTGATCCCTTCCTTCCACTTGGGATCCGGAACACCGAAAACCACGGTTTTTTCCACGGCCGGGTGTTCCAGTATGGCCTTTTCCACCTCCGCCGGGTAGACGTTTTCACCGCCCGGCTTAATGAGTTCCTTTTCCGCCTTTCTGCCGGCGTACCACAAAAAGCCGTCTTCATCGAAGCGTCCCGTGTCCCCGGTGTGGTGCCAGCCTTCCCGGAAGGTATAGGCCGTGTCTTCCGGAAGGTTCCAGTATCCCTTGAACACCATGGGACCTTTCATGACGATTTCCCCCACCTGGCCCTGGGGAACCGGCTGGTCGTAATCGTCCACCAGCCGGACCTCGGCCAGGGGCAGCATGCGCCCGGCGGATCCGGGACGGTCGTCGTAACGCCCGAAAGTCGCCACACAGGACGTCTCGGTCTGGCCGTACATGCAGAAGAAGGTCCCGCCCGTGACTTCCTGGTATTTTTCGATGGTCTCCGGGGTATCCAGGCCGGCCACCACCCTGAGGGTCTTGATGTTTTTTCCCGTTTTTTCCTGCGCCTCCAGGACGGAAGACAGGATGGGGGAAAATGTGAACATGATGGAAATTCTTTTGTCCTCAATCAGTTCAACGGCCCTGGTTGCGTCGAATTTGCTGACGTTCACGTTGAGGGCGCCTGCATGAAAACTGGTGGTGGCCATGAAAAGGCCGCCCACGTGAAAAAGCGGCAGGATGTTCAGGTGAACGTCTTCGGGCTGCACGCCGAAAAAATAGTCGAAATGCATGTCCGCGGTAAGGACGTTTCCGTGACTCAGAAGCGCGCCCCTGGGCCTGCCGGCCACCGCGGCCGTGTGAATGATGACAAACCCGTCGTCCGTGGCCACTTCTTCCGGCGTGAACGCATCCCCTTTGGACATGAGGGAGGCGAAGTCGGAGAAATCCCCGCCGTCCGGACCCAGGTTGAAATACGCCTCAACGGAAGAAAGCCGGTCCTGGATCCCGTGCACGCTTTCCTGGAACTCCTTGTCCACGAAGACCAGCTTCGGGGTGCAGTCATTGAGATTGTACGCCACCTCTTCCGCGGAAAGCCGCCAGTTGATCGGAAGCATGATGGCGCCAAGGGCCCCGGCCGCGCCGTAAAGCAGGAAATACTCGAGGCTGTTTTTACCCAGAACGCCGATGCGGTCGCCCTTTTTGACGCCGGTCTTCTGAAGGCCGCAGGCCAGACGGTCCACCTGTTCCTTGTAGGCCAGAAACGTCAGGGTCCGGCCGTCATCCGCTTCAAACCACGCGTCTCTCTGCTTGAAGCAGACGGCGTTACGATTAATGAGATCGTAAAACGTGAAATCATAAAGTCCCATATGCTCTTCCTCGCAATGCTCTCTGCATGGCAGGGCCAGGAGATGCGGCGATGCACGTCCTGGCCCCGGTGTTTCCTGTCCTTTTTTCAGCCCTTTCCTTTATCAGGCATCAGGGAAATGTCGCGGTGAAGGGGAGGATCTTGACGACCGGCCCGGCACGGAATGTAAATGCGCCTTCATGCACGGTCACCGGGATGGTATAGGAGGGCACGCCCTTCCACCATTTCTCAAGCGCCTGCCACACGTTCATTCCCTTGGCCTTCAGCTTGTACCCGCCGGTGACCAGCAGCGAAAGCAGGGCGGACCGGGTCGTGATCAGCGTCGTGGCCCTTACCTGGTTGGTCTTCCCGGCAGGGATCCAGAGAGCATCCTCATTATGATATGTGACCAGGTCAAACCCCTCGAAACCGACGGTGAACTTCACGCCTTCCAGGAGGACCGGGTAGGGATTGGGGTTCGTGACATTAAAGACGAAACTCAGGGGAAGGGGCGCTCCCCGGTTTCCTGCCTTTCCCTTTGTGGGCTTGACTTTTTTGGAGATATACCAGTACCCGTCATACTGCGGTACTTCAAAGGATTCCAGCGAAATGACGGGGTTCTTGAAGTTTGACGCTTCAGGCGTGGTCTGCACTCCGGCACAGGACACGAGGATGACACCCAGGCCGAACAGCAGCACGGTCATCAAAACCAGTTTTTTCTTCATGGTACAACCTCCCTTTTCGGATGCACAGCCGGGAAAGCGGATACGGAATCACGGGACGGCTGCTCCCTCCTTCTCCGGGTTCTTTCTCCGTCGTCCGGCATCGTTATTATCAGGTCAACCACCTTTTCCGCCGTTTATAGTGTTTCACATCCCTGAAACTCTTGGTTTTTCCCTTCTCGGACAGGCCAAGGTAGAAATCCTTGATGTCCTCGTTTTCTCTCAGCCTTTCCGATGTGTCATCCATGACGATCCGCCCGGTCTCCATGACATAGGCGTACGGCGCCACGTTCAGCGCCAGTTTCACATTCTGCTCCACAAGGAGGATGGAGATCGCTTCTTCCTTGTTGAGCTTGGTGAGAATGTTGAAGATTTCATGGATAAGCATGGGGGCGAGGCCCATGGAAGGTTCGTCCAGAAGCACCAGCTTGGGTTCCGTCATCAAGGCCCGTCCGACCACCGTCATCTGCTGTTCGCCGCCGCTCACGAACCCCGCCACCTCGTTCCTTTTCTGCCGGAGCCGCGGGAAATAGTGATACACCAGTTCCAGGCCGTCCTTGACGGAACCGCTTTTTCTCAAATGGGCCCCTACCTTGAGGTTCTCTTCGACCGTCAGATGCTCGAATACCTTCCGGCCTTCAATAACCTGGATGATGCCCATCTTGGCGATCTCCACGGCTGTCTTGCGGTGAATCTGCACTCCTTCGAACTCGATGGCCCCATCCGTAACCTCCCCCACCTCCACCTTCAGGAGGCCGGAGATGGACTTGAGGGTGGTGCTTTTTCCCGCCCCGTTGGCCCCCAGGAGCGCGACAATGCCGCCCCTGGGAACCTCGATGGAGACCCCTTTCAGGACGAGGATGACCTCGTGGTACTTGACCTCGATATTGTTGACATTCAGAATGCTTTCTGCTGCTTCCAAAGGCCCTACCTCCAGGGGTAATCTATAATGTCCGATAATCGATCCGCTGTTCTATGAGACAGACTGGAAACGAGCGGATGACTACCATCCGAGCCATTCCGACGCCCACTTTTTGGGCCAGCGGCTCTTCAGGTTCACGAATTCAACCGGCTGGAACTTGCCCGCTTTCCATTCCTGGACCAGGCAGCCGCTGGTGGGCCGGTGATCGGTCGCCGTGTAGGTCACGTCTCCGGCACCCAGGCCGATGTGAAAATTCCGCATGGTCTCGAATCCCTTGGTCATGATACCGGGGCCGCTGAGGTCCCCCGCCTTGTCGGCGCGTTTCATGGCTTCCCAGAGGACAAGGGCGTCGCCCCAGGCCTGGACGGTCCGGATCAACCGCTTTTTAGCGGGAATACCGGGATTGTATTTCTTCGCGTATTTCACCACGTTATCCATGTTGTCCGACGGCTGGCCGAAGAACTTGCAGGGGGTAGCGCCCATGACCGTCAGGGCGTCCTTGCTGTTCATGGCGGCGCCGGCAAGACGGGGCAGGTTTTCGTCAAACCCCCAGTTATCGACGATATGCGCCGCCTTCAGCCCCAGGGCGTAGGCATCCCGGATGGTCGCGGAAACCGACATGGTGGTGTTGCCGTGCCAGATGACGTCCGGCTGGAATTTCTTAAGGGCCATGATCTGGCTCTTGGTATCGATGGCGAAGAGGCTGACATCCTGATCCGGCCCGATCTCGAATCCCAGCAGCTTGGCCTGGTCCTTGATGGCCTTGATCGGGGCGCTGCAGTAAGGGGATGCGAACATGTAGCAGCACGCCATCCGCGGTTTTCTCTTGCCGTAAGCGGGATTCTTTTTCCATTTTTTGTCAAACCAGGCGGTCAGGCAGGCCCGGGCATTTGTGGAATAATCCGACGAAAAGAAGAGATTGTAGCGGCTTTTTGCGGGATTGGTAAGGTGCGCGGAGTAAGACGCCGATACGTAGGGAATCTTGTCCTTGTTAACGGTGGGAGAAAGGGCCTCGGTATCCCCGGTCCCCCATCCCATGATGGCGGAGACGCCGATCCGTTTCAGGAGCTTGTACTTGGTGAGGGCCTCCGGAATCCGGTAGCCGTAATCAAACCAGATATACTTGATCTTCTTTCCGTTCACACCACCCATGTCATTGATAAAGTGGTAGGCCTCGACCATGCCCAGGGCGTAGTCCTTTCCCACGTCCGATGTGCCCCCCGTGGTGTCCATGATCCCGCCGATCTTGATTTTCTTGGCCACGGCGGCAGTGGAAAATCCCACCAGGAAGACCACCGCCAAAAATGGTACCAACAATTTGAGAAGAGCGCCTTTTTTCATCTTTTCCCCCTTTGATCTGGTGAATAACAGGTATGATCTTTCAAAAATGGATGAATTACACGCCACTGAACCCC
>CAZCVB010000143.1:0-6319 GCA_964501805.1 uncultured Desulfobacteraceae bacterium
TTCCCGGGATATTCCCGCCACGGCAAAAAAACGGCGGGCCGCCCCATGGGGCAACCCGCCATCGTGTTCCCTTCACCGGCCTGTGACCGCAAGGGGCACGGTTCGCCTCACTTGCACGGCCGGAATCGCGGCGCCGACTACAGCTTTTCCTTCAGGGCCTTTCCTGCCTTGAACCGGACCACCTTGCTCGCCTTGATCTTTATGGTCTCGCCTGTCTGGGGGTTCCTGCCCTTGCGTGCCTTCCGCTTGCTCACAACGAAGGTCCCAAAACCCGCTAAGGCCAGCCTGCCTTCTTTCTTGAGTGTCTTTTTGGCAACGTCAACAAACGTGTTGAGCGCCCTTTCCGCGTCCGCCTTGGTCAACTTGCTTTTCTTGGCTATTTCGGCAATCAATTCGGCTTTGGTCATGATCTCCCCCCTTCAGTTTTCTTGAAATTCAGTTAAAGAACCGCTTCATCCAGAAAAGATGCGTGTGCGTCGGCTGACCCCCCTTTCATCCGAAAATTTATCTGGTGTGCTTATTGCGAGACCGCCTCACCCGGACCCGAAAGGCGGTTGTTCACCTGAAATTCCCGGGCAAAACAAGACAGATCAGCGGATATGTACCACAGGTGAATGGCCATTTCAACAAAAAATGAATGTAAAAGCCACGGAATCCGCGGGGTTCCGGGGGCGGCCGGCTTTTTTCCCGGAAGTTGACAAACCGTGGAATGGATTATAGCTTTTTATATATTCCCGATAACCCGGGGCCCGGGACTTTCCGGGTCTGCCGGGCCGGGACCCGACCACGTCTGAGAGGGATCGGCATGGAGCGCATTATTGAAGAAAATCTTTCGGAAAGCCTCAAGGTCGCGAGGGAATTCATCAGGAAAAACAAGTCGTCCCTGATCCTGCTGGCCCGGAAGATCGCGGACGCCTTTATCGCGGACTGCAAGTTGCTGATCTGCGGAAACGGGGGCAGCGCGGCGGATGCCCAGCACATGGCCGCGGAGTTCGTGAATCGATATCGTCTTGAACGGCCGCCCCTTCCGGCCATGGCCCTTACCACCGATGCCTCGGTGATCACCAGCATCGGAAACGACTATTCCTTTGACGATATCTTCTCCAAACAGGTAAAGGCCCTCGGCATGGAGGGAGATGTCCTCCTGGCCATCAGCACCAGCGGAAATTCGGAGAACGTGCTGCGCGCGGTCAGGGATGCGCGCCGTGCGGGGATGTTTACCGCGGCCCTCACGGGAAACGGAGGCGGACGGTTGGCCAAACTGGCGGACCTGGCCCTGGTGGTGGGGAGCGACGTGACTCCCAGGATACAGGAGTCCCACCTTTTTGCGGAGCACATGGTTTGCCATCTGGTGGATTACCTCGTTTTTCAGCAGCATTCGGAGGCGGGATGAACGCCGGAGCGTTTTTTTCCGGGACGCGTAACGGGGGAAGACCGGAATGAACATCGACCGGTGTCTCGAAATCCTTGACCTGCCCCCCGGCCCCTCCCCCGAGGACCTGAGACGGGCCTACAGGGACCTGGTGAGCGTCTGGCATCCGGACCGGTTTTCGGGAAATCCCCGGCTCATGCGGAAGGCCGAAAGGAAGATGAAGGAGATCAACACGGCCTACGAGACCCTGACCCGGTTTCTTTCCTCCGGGGGGAGACCGGCAGCAAGACCTTCCCCGTCCCCACCGGAGAGGGAGGGTTCGCGGCGGCGGGATGAAACCGAGGCCCTGGTGGAGGCCGGAACGGAAAAGGTGCTGACCGCCTGCTATCACCTGTATGCCGCGCTCCGCCGGTGGGTGGCGGGCGGAGACCGGGATGAATGACCGTTCGCGCCCGCCGGCCTGCGAAAGGGTGCGCATCAACGATGCTTCCATTGATCCGGGCCGCCTGAAGCTACCAATCACGGATGCATTGACCATGACTTCCGATCCGGAGAAAAGAAAAAACAGCCCCATCCGCCCGGAGATGACCGTGCTTGATGTCGTCTCCCGCCACCGCGGGACGGAAAGCGTCTTTCACCGTTATGATGAACAGGCCGGGGAATGTATCTGCTGCCGGGCCCTGTTCGATTCCCTGGAGGATGTTGCAAAACGATACGGCCTGGACCTGGAGAGGTTCCTGCGGGACCTGGCCGCGGCGGCGCGGCAAGACGATGGACAGGAATAACTCCGTCGCGCGGGTCGAACCCGGGGACTTCCTTACCCCTCCGGCCTTGGCATGGCGACCGTTGAGAAGGATTGTCGCAGCCATCGGGCGGGAGCCTTTGCAGAGGTCCTCCAGATTCTCACTTATGCGGCACAAAGGGCATGGGAGGGAATATGCCGCTTCCATGCCCGGAAAAAGACCTGCGGTTATCGGATAATGAGGGGCGGAATTTTCCGGATATGAAACGTCTGATTTACATGGACAACGCGGCCACATCATTCCCCAAGCCGCCCGAGGTGCTTGCCGCCATGACGCATTTCATGACCGAGGTGGGCGCCAATCCCGGGCGGGCCGGGCATGAACTGGCGGTCGAAGCGTCCCGTATTGTGGAGGATGCACGACGCGGCCTGGCCGGGCTCTTCAACATCTCCGATCCCAGGCGCATCGTCTTCATGCAGAACGTCACCGAGGCATTGAATACCGTTATTCTCGGTTTCCTGAAACAGGGAGACCACGTGATCACCACCTCCATGGAGCACAACTCCGTCGTGCGCCCCCTGCGTTATCTCGAGGAGACGGGCCGGATATCCCTTTCCATCGTGCGGTGCGACCGCCGGGGACGGCTGGACCCGGACGCCCTGAGACCCCTGGTGCGCGGAAATACGGCGCTCATGGTCCTCAATCATGCCTCCAACGTCTGCGGGACAATCCAGGATGTAAAGGCGGTGAAACAGGCCGTTGGTGAAATTCCGCTCCTTCTGGACGCGGCCCAGACCGCGGGATGTTTTCCCATAGACGTGGCTTCCGACGGTATCGATTTTCTGGCCTTTACCGGTCACAAGGCCCTGATGGGGCCCCAGGGAACGGGCGGACTTTATATCCGGGAGGGGCTGCGCGTATCCCCGCTGACCCGTGGCGGGACCGGGAGCGTATCGGAAAAAGAGGTGCAGCCGGATTTCCTTCCGGACCGCTTCGAGAGCGGCACCCGGAACAACGTCGGCATCGCCGGGCTCGGCGCCGCAGTGGCGCATATTCTTGATCGCGGAGTTGAAAGCATCCGGCGGCACGAAGAACGCCTGACGGCGGCCATGCTCTCCGCGCTGCGCGATGCGGTGGGCGTGACCGTTTACGGCCCTCTCAGGGCCGAGGAGCAGACCGCCACCATCTCCGTCACATTCGACAGCATTCTTCCTCCCGGTTCGAGGTACGACTACGGGGGCTGCGGGGCCGTCAACCTGGAGATGATGGAAGAGGACATCTATCCGGCGGAGGCCGGAAACATTCTCGGCAGCGACTACGATATCCTGGTGAGGACCGGACTCCATTGCGCGCCCATGGCGCATACGACGCTCGGGACGTTTCCCGGCGGCACGGTAAGGATCAGCATGGGGATATTCAATACCCTTGAGGACGTGGCCATCGCCGCCGAGGCAATCCGTAGAATTGCGGGGAGGGAACACGCCTGAAGGGCCGGTCCGCCGGGGCTGTCTTTTTGACAGTTTCCCCTGTTTGTCGTACGCTATGCCCGATTGCGGGAAACGGGGCGTCCGGGGAACCGGTCGAACCCGGGATGCCGTACCGGGACGGACGGTTCTCCTGTGAATTCCCTCGCCCGGATTCCGGAGAGAGACCATGCATGCTGTTATCATGAGCGGCGGCTCCGGCACGCGTTTCTGGCCGGAGAGCCGGAAGAGACTGCCGAAGCAGTTCCTGGACATCACCGGCCGCGGACCGATGGTGGTGGAGACCTGCGACCGGCTGGCGTCCGTGTGCCGGGACGAGGAGATGATCCTTGTCCTGGGGAAAGAACACCTGGAGCAGGCCGAGCGTCTTTTTGCCGGTCGGCGGGTCCATCTGGTCGCGGAGCCGGTGGGACGAAACACGGCGCCCTGTATCGGCCTGGGCGCCCTGTACGCCCGGTATCTGGGGTGCCGGGGTGCCGTGGCGTTCCTGCCCGCCGATCATTTTATCGGGGATTTGCCGTCTTTTCTCAAGGCCCTTTCCGCCGGGGCGGCGCTGGCGGAGACGGGGGGGATCGTGACCCTGGGTATCCCGCCGGACCGGCCCGAGACGGGTTACGGCTATATCCGGCGGGACGACGCCCGCGTGGACGCCGGCGGTCTTGAGGCCTACCGGGTATCGGAGTTCGTCGAAAAGCCGGACCTGGATACCGCGCGCGGCTACCTTGCCGGCGGGCGCCACTACTGGAACGGCGGAATTTTCATCGCCACGCCCGGCACCATCCTGAAAGAGATCGAACGGCTGCTGCCCCGGCTTTACGAAGGGCTGATGCGGCTCGAGGGGACCCTGGGCACCGAAGGGTTCGAAACCGCATTGACGGAAGTGTATAACGGGATAGAACCCGTTTCCTTTGATTACGGGATCATGGAGAAGACGCAGGGAGACGTGTACGTGGTTCCCTGCCGGTGCGCCTGGAGCGACGTGGGATCCTGGTCTTCCCTGTATGAACTGAGAACGGGGCAGCACGATCCGCAGGGGAACCTGGCGGACGGAGAAACCCTGTTGGTGGATTGCCGGCGGAATTTTGTCTCGGCCGGTTCCGGGCGCCTGGTGGCCTGCCTGGGGATCAGGAATTGCCTGGTGGTGGACACGCCGGAAGCACTCCTGGTGGCCGATCTGGACCGGTCTCAGGAGATTCGGAAAATCGTGGATTGTCTGAAAGAGAGAGGTCTTTTAAAACTGCTATGAAATCGCATATTTTCAGGGAATACGACATCCGGGGGACGGTCCCCGGCGAGTTGAACGGGAACATGGCCCGCGTCCTGGGTCTCGCCCTCGGGACCTATTACGGTGACAGGGGGGCGGCTCGTATCTGCGTGGGCCGGGATTGCCGGTTGAGTTCCCCCGAGCTCTCGGAGGGCCTCATCAGCGGTCTTACGGCCTCCGGTATGTCGGTAATCGACGTGGGAATGGTGCCCACGCCGCTCCTCTATTTCGCCATCCACCACCTGGAGGCGGACGGAGGCGTCCAGATCACGGGGAGCCACAACCCGCCGGAATTCAACGGGTTCAAGGTCTGCCTGGGAACGGCGACCATTTACGGCCGGGAGATTCAGAAAATCCGGGAGATCGTTTCTTCCGAAGGCTTCAGAAGCGGGACGGGCCGGGTGGAGGAAGCGGATATCACCGGTCCCTATCTCGATTACCTGGATGGGAACATCACGCCCGGTGAAGTGAAGCGCTCCGTGGTGGTGGATGCCGGAAACGGCACCGGCGGACGTATCGCCTGCGAGGTCTATGCCCGGATGGGCTGCCGGGTTCATCCCCTTTTCTGCGAACCGGACGGGCGGTTCCCCCATCATCACCCCGATCCCACCGTCCCTGAAAACCTGGATGCCATGATAAAAGAGGTTGCGGAAACCTCCGCGGACCTGGGCATCGCCTTTGACGGCGACGCGGACCGGATCGGCGTGGTGGACCACCGGGGACGGATCATCTGGGGCGATCAGCTCATGATCCTCTTTTCCAGGGATCTGCTCACGCGCCACCCCGGCGCCGGGATCATCGGCGAGGTGAAGTGCTCCCAGGTGCTCTACGATGACATCCGCCGTCACGGGGGTCGTCCGATCATGTGGAAGGCGGGCCATTCCCTGATCAAGAGCAAGATGAAGGAGGAGGGCGCCCTGCTGGCGGGCGAGATGAGCGGCCATATCTTTTTCGCTGAGCGCTATTTCGGCTTTGACGATGCCATCTACGCGGGCGCCCGGCTCCTGGAGATCCTGTCCCGCATCCGGGGATCCCTGGCGGAGATGCTTTCGGATGTGCCTGAAATGGTGAATACCCCGGAAATTCGGATGGATTGCCCTGAAGACCGGAAATTCAGGATCGTGGAAGAGCTGGCGGCGGAGTTCAAAAAGGAATATGACGTGATCGACGTGGACGGCGCCAGGGTGCTTTTTGACGGAGGCTGGGGACTGATCCGTCCCTCCAATACCCAGCCGGTCCTGGTTCTCCGGTTCGAGGCGGAAGACGCCGCGCGTCTCGAAGAGATCCGCCGCATCTTCATGGAGAAACTTGAAAGACGGTTGTAAGGTTTGCCTCCTGTGCGCGGCATCCGCCCGGCGGGCGTCCTCATTTCGGTCTCATTCGGCCCAGGAGGACCCGCGTCTCCCCGGTCCGGGATCGGAGGATCTTTTTCCGGGCGCTGATGTCATAATGTTCC
>CAZCVB010000144.1:0-6313 GCA_964501805.1 uncultured Desulfobacteraceae bacterium
GCTGCGACATGTGGCAACCTTACGTGGATGTCGTCAAGAAAAGGGCGCCCAAGGCAATCCTGGTATTCGACCGGGATTCAGGGGGATCCCCTCAGGCGGAAGGGGACGCTGCCAGGATATCGGCCACGGCCAGAAAAAGATCGACATCCCGGATGACGCCGATCAGCCGGTCGCCCTCGTATACCGGGAGTATAATGATATTTTTGCGAAAGATCTGTTTGAGGGCGTCCGTGAGATCGGCATCCGCCTGGATGTTCGCTTTCGTCTGGAGCATGATGTCTTTTACCCGGACGCCGGCGTTCCGGATGACCCGGGTATTGAAGTGCTCCCGCATTTCCTCCGGTGAGAGGTCGGCCTGCGCCATGGCCATGGAGACACCCATGGCCTCAAGCCGGGCGGTCAGGCCGCCGGTCACCTCGGGAATCAGGACCTTCAGAATGGTCCTGAAATCGAGTATGCCCAGCAGGACGCCGTTTTTATCCACCACGAAGATCGTCCGGGGGCCGGCCTCCGTACACATCCCGGTTTCCATTTCGCAATAGGACGTCCTGAGACTCGAGACGGCCTCCTTCAGGGTGTCCTCCGGGCCCACCACCGAATACTTGTCCAGGGGGATCATCAGGTCCCGGACCGTTTTTCGAATAAACATCTGCTCTTTCCTCCTGTTGACGGGGCCGTCGCGTCATGGGGCTTCATGGGGAACCGGGGCCCCTGTCTTCGTCAGTGTCCTATTGCAAGGATTCCGCTTGCGGCCAGCGAGAGGATGACCACCTCCAGGACGGCGAGGACCGCGTAAACCCGGTCCTTGTTTTTCAGGAGAATCGGGATAATGGAGATATAACAGAGGATGGTCGTGCCCGCCAGCAGAACGATGCCGATAAAGTTGAGAAAGTCGGAATAATTGAGCATGGAAACCCAGTGCCACCCCGGCTTGATATCCGCTTGGTGGAGGTAGTCATGGACATTCATCCTCCAGTACCCGGACATCTTTTCCAGCGGAATATACGGCTTCAGCATACCCGTGGCGTAAACGGCGTAGGTGAGGAGAAGGATAAGAAGTCCGATGTACATCCCTTTTTCAAGTATGGAGGCGTACCGGACCTGTTCCGGCCCCGCTTCCAGGGTCACAGGTGGTTTTTCCGCCATCAGAATTCCTCCCGTTTATGGGTTGTCCGGAACGGTTTCGCCCGGCAGATCGACATCCCGCCGGGGCGGAATAAAGCGTTACACATGGAAATTGCTCAGCCGACGCCCAGCCCTTTTAACAGTGCCTTGGTCCCCGCGAACGCCAGGACCGCGATCACGATCCATCGGATAATGGCCGGTTTCGCCACCGCCAGCAGGCGGACGCCCACGAACGAGCCGAGCATGATTCCCACGAGAGAGGGCACCACCAGCATAGGGATGACGCAGCCCTGGTTCAGATACACCCACGCGGCCGAGCTGTCGGTGATGGAAAGGAGAAATTTGCTCGTGGCCACGCTGATCTTAAGGGGCGCGCCCATCAGGAGATTGAGAACGGGAACATTGGCCCAGCCCGCCCCAAGTCCGAACATGCCGGCCATCAGGCCGATCACGATAAAAAGGGTGAGACCCAGCGGGGTGCGGTGGATTTTCCAGTTGATGACCTGCCCGGTGCTTCTTTCCTGGTAGACCCCGTAGATCTTCAGGATGGAGGAGAGCCGGTCCGATTCCGGTACGTCCGGGAATTCGGATTTTTTGGCCGTGAGCATGAGGATGCAGATGCCGATGATGGTGCCGCCCAGGGCGATCTGGACGATATGGGTGGGCAGGGCCAGCCCGATCATGGCCCCTAAAATGGCGCAGGTGGAGGCGATCAGGGCCACCGGAACGGCAAGGCGGAGGCTCGCCAGGTTCATTTTCAGGAGGCCGGGACCCGCGGCCAGGGCGCCTGAAAGGGCGACCAGGAGCCCCGCCCCCCTGACGAAATCGAGGTGAAAAGGGAAAAAACCGCTGATGATGGGCACGTAAAGGACCCCGCCGCCCACGCCGCCGAGGACGGCGAAAACCCCCATGGCGAATGTCACCACAAAGAGGATGACCGGCCAGAACCACCAGGGGTGGGCGGCCGCTACGGGAAGGGCCGCCTCCTCCGCCCCTGCGGGAATCGACCATGCCGCCAACAAGAATACGCTCCAGAATCCTGCAAGGCCTCTCCTGATCCAGGCTTTCATCTGTCACTCCTCACGTTTATTTGGACGGAAGCCACCCTGTATCCGATACCCGGCACTTTGTGATTTTTTGCACAATAGAAAAATAAGACCACAAGTGTCAAGCTTTTTCTCTCACGGCGGAACGGCCACGGCCTCCCGGTTCCGGCGGCGCCGTCATCCGGGACGCGTTGAAGCACCCGGGAAGGCGGCAGGTTGTTCGCGGGTTGCCGCGGAACCGGATTTCATATACCATAACGCCTGATAGCGGTCCCGTGCGCCGGCCCGAAACCGTTCCCGAACCGGGAACCCCGGAGAAAGGAGATCTGGAATGGACTGCAAAAGGTATTTTGAAACCATCATGAAAATGGTGATGCCGCAGACGTTTCCCATGGGGATCAAGCTTCTTCGCAAGGGAGATTCGTTGCCGGAAGGGGCGGTCCGGCCCGGAAAATTCGGTATCCGGATCGCCCTGTGCCAGTGGACCAACCTGGCCCGGCGATGGGGCTGGGTGGTGGGCGCCATGGCGGAAGACATCAACTGCAGCCCGTGCCGGGCGTGCTTCGGTTTCGGGCGGCTGGCGTCCCGGGCCGATTTCGCCCGGTTTATCATGGACATGGGGTACTTCGATTCCCCGGAACAGGCGTCCGCAATGGCGGAAGAACTGGATCTCCTGGATCCGGGAGAAATCACGGGCGTCGTCGCCTTTCCCATGGACAAGGCCCCGGTGGATCCCGATCTCCTGGTGGTCTACGGGACCCCCGCCCAGATGACCCGGCTGGCCTATGCCTATACGCACAGCTATGCCCGTCCCATTCATTCCAGCACGACTTTCGGGCTTTCCTGCCTGTCGATGGTCCTGCCGTCCTGGAAGAAGGAGCCGGCCCTTGTTCACCCGGGCCGGGGAGAACGCACCCTGGCGGGGACCGATGACAGTGAAATGCTCTTCACCGCCCCCATGGATTACGCGGAAGGGATCGTTGAGGGGCTGGAGAAGACCCACCGGAAGGGGCTGCGGTACCCCATACAGGGATACATGCTTTACGAACCGCCCGTGATCCCTCCCATGAAGGCCCTGGAGGAAAAACTCCTCGAACCGTAAGAGGTGTGCGCATGGGGATAATCCCGGACGTGATTTCATTGACGCGTAAATTGCTCTCTTTCAACACGGTGAATCCTCCGGGCCGGGAAACGCCGTGCGTCCGGTATATCGGGGGGCTCCTGGAGAAAGGCGGGTTCAAGGCCGCTTATCATGCCTTTTCCAAGGACAGGGAGAGCCTTGTCGCCCGGCTTGATGCCGGGGCCGGCCGGCCGCCCATCTGCTTCTCCGGCCGCGGGGTTCGTGGGGCCCCTGTCTGCGGCCCTTATCGGCCTGGCGGCGGGCGTGGTGTGCTATTACGGAATCCTGGCCAAGAACAGGTTCGGCTACGACGACAGCCTGGACGTGGTGGGCATCCATGGTGTCGGGGGGTGCTGGGGCTCATCGCCACGGGGCTTCTGGCGACAAAACTGGTAAATCCGGGTGCCGCGAACGGGCTGTTTTTCGGGAATCCGTCCCAGTTGGGGATACAATGCCTTGCAGTTTTTGTCACTATAGGGTACCCATTTGGGGTCAGCTTTTTACTCCTCAAGATCATCGATAAATGGATGGGCCTGCGTGTGCCGGATCAGGACGAAGTCACCGGGCTGGATTTGAGCCAGCATGACGAGACGGCCTACAACCTGTAACGGGCGCCTGTCCATATCCCGAGGAATGGAAAAGAAATCCGGCATCGTATCCGGTACCATCTCGAAGGAGGAGACAGCGTCATGATCAAGGTAGAAGCCATCATAAAACCCTTTAAACTGGATGATGTGAAAGACGGCCTGTCCGGCCTCGGCGTCAAGGGGCTCACCGTGACCGAAGTCAAGGGGTTCGGGCGGCAGAGAGGCCATAAAGAGGTCTATCGGGGCGCCGAGTACCAGGTGGATTTCGTCGCCAAGATCAAGCTCGAAGTGGTGATGGAGGCCGACCTGGTTCCCGAGGCGGTGAAGGTCATCCAGGAAAAGGCCCGGACCGGGGAAATCGGGGATGGGAAGATCTTCATCATCCCGGTGCAGGACGTCATCCGGATCCGGACCGGCGAGACAGGAGAAAACGCCACTTAGAAACCTGGCCCTCCCGTGTTCGCGGGATTCCGCCGGAAACGAATCGGAGGATTTCGCCGGTGGCGGTAACGCATCCGGAAACCGTTCACGGCCGGATCATGGAATTTTTCCGCGGTCCGGGCAACGCCCTTGAAGAGGACGTCTCGATCCTGGAGGCCGCCTTCTTTGTCGAGGATGTGTTCGGGATCGTCCTGTCCGACGAAGAGATCCGCCCGGAGACCCTCGGCACCCCCGGGGCCATGGAAAGGCTCGTTTTGCGGAAGATCGGGGGTGATTAGATCATGTGCGGCATCTGCGGCATCCTCAACCTGGAGAACGGGCCGCCCCCGGAGCGTGATCTTCTCACCCGCATGATGGGCAGGCTGAGGCACCGCGGGCCCGACTCCAGCGGCATCTACCGTGACCGGAGAGCGGCCCTGGGCCACACGCGCCTGGAGATCATCGACCTCGAGACGGGCGCCCAGCCCCTCGCCAACGAAGACGGATCGATCTGGATCGCCTTTAACGGCGAGATATTCAACTACGTCGAACTCTCCGCCCGCCTCCGCGACCGCGGCCACGTGTTCAGCACCCAAAGCGACACGGAGATCATCGTCCACGCCTACGAGGAATACGGCACCGCCTTCCCATGCCCTGTTGACCGAAAACGGTAAATCCCATATATTCCTTCACTCGGTAAAAAAAGAAACCCGGCCCCCGGGCCGGGGACGAATGCATCGGAGAGCGTATGGATAAAGAGGCGCCCGCATACACGCTGGTGAAGGATCCGTCGGATTTGGTCCGCGTGGCCGCGGATCTTGGAAGGGAACCGGCCATCGCCGTGGATCTGGAGGCCGATTCCCTGTTCCACTACCAGGCCCGGGTCTGCCTCGTCCAGATCTCCACGCCGCGGCGGAACATCCTGGTGGATGCCCTGTCCCTGGACGATCTCTCGCCGCTTTCCCCGGTCTTCTCGGACCCCGGTATCCGAAAGGTGTTTCACGGGGCCGACTACGACATGCGCTCCCTGTACCGGGATTTCAACATGGAAGTGAATTCCCTGTTCGATACCCAGATCGCGGCAAGGTTCCTGGGAAGCACGCAAACGGGCCTTGCCCATCTCCTCAAAGAGCGGATGGGCGTCATTGTCGAGAAAAAGTACCAGAAAAAGGACTGGTCCGAGCGGCCGCTGTCCCCCGCCATGCTGGCCTACGCGGTCCAGGACACCTGTCATCTTCTTTCCCTGAGCCGGATACTGGAGGACGAACTGCGGGCCCGGAACAGGCTTTTCTGCGTGGAGGAGGAGTGCGAGCTCCTGAGCCGGGTCCGCCCGGCGCCCCGGACCGTGGACCCGCTTTTCTTGAGATTCAAGGGGGCCCGGAAACTGGACCGGCGGGGCCTGGCGGTGCTGGAATCGATTTTGCAATTGAGGGAGGATACGGCCAGGCACAGGGACCGGCCCCCTTTCAAGGTCCTGGGAAACGCCGCGATCATGGAGATCGCGGAGCGGAAGCCGCTTTGTGAAAAAGACCTCCATGGGATCACGGGACTGACACCGAGGCTGATCAAGATGCTGGGCCGGTTGATCCTGGAGCGGACGTGCGCCGCCATGGCGGTTCCGGAAGATGATCTGCCGGTCTTCCCCCGGTCCGTCAGGCAGCGGGAGGGCGCCGGGGTCAGGAAGCGGATCCAGGCCCTCAGGTCCTGGCGGGATCGGCGGGCGGAAGAGATGGGCCTTGAGCCGTCCCTCGTCTGCACCAATGCCCAGATAAAGGCCGTTGCCCTGCAGGATCCCGGGAGCCCCGACGACCTGGAAGGGATCGCGATCCTGCGGAAATGGCAGAAAAGACTCTTCGGCGCGGAGATATGCCGCCGCCTGAAGGACGTCGGCTGATCATCCCGGGGCCGGGAGTGCCCGGGATCTTCCAATCATGCCTTTCCGGATATGTTTCAATCGTCCGTTGAAGGGCCTTTCCGCATCTCCTTGATCCGGCTCCGGCGCCGTTTCTCCGTCA
>CAZCVB010000145.1:0-6302 GCA_964501805.1 uncultured Desulfobacteraceae bacterium
CGAGGGCGCGTCCCATGTCGCGTAATTCCGAGATCCATCGTTCTTCTTCCGCCGGACCGCCCCGTTTGAGAAAGGGAAGGACTTCCGACACCTTCTGGAGGGGAAGCCGGTACTGTCGCGACCAGGTCGCCACCACGACGGCCACTGCCGTGCGGCGGTACCCGATTTCCCGGTACAGGGTCAGGAGAGGTCCGCCCGTCTTTTCCACGAAGTTTTTGAACGCCTCCCGGCGATGATCGGCTGGCACGCCTTGATCCTGTCCGAGGAAATGGAGAAACGTGTCGGAGGAGAGATCCCGGCTGTCGAGCCACTCCTCAATAATGGCTCTGACGCGGGAAAGGGGGTATCTTCGATGGACCAGGTTCCGGTACAGCCTGTCCAGGTCCCGTTTTACCACCACGACCTTTCCACGAAAGGCCTCGTTGATGCCGGTGAGGACGGCGGGAGTCAGCAACCGGTCCAGTTGCTTCACGAACCCGGGACCGTCGGGCGAAAGCTCCAGGAGCCGCCGGATGGCGGCGGCATCCGTTTCCCGCCCCACCAGGTCCAGGCCTTCGAGATAGGGGATTATCTTCTCCTGTATGGCGGGTGTCTTGAGGGCCTCGAAGGTCTCCCGGATTCCCTGGTCTATCTCATTTTCGATTTCTTTTACCGGCTTTAAAGGCGCCTGGCCGCCCAACTGGAACCCGCAGGAGCAGACCGGCTGCGCCGGGAGGATCTCCTGGCAGGACAGCCCGCATCGGTTGAGCAGCACCGAGGACACGCCCTGGTCTACCGAATGCCGGTTGTGCTCGACCGAGACCATCTCCAGCCGGTCGAGACGCTGGAGAAGACGGTATCGTCTGGATCGGGTCAGTCGTTCATAGGGAGCGAACTGGTCCCCTCCCCGCGCCTTTGCGTGGGCGTCGGAGTAGACCCGGATATAGAGTTCCTGGAACTCGCGGAATTTCTCGAATACTTCCGTGAGCGTGTCCGGGCTGACGGTGCTCCGGACCGGCCGGTAGCCGGCCAGTATCTCCGCGCGGAGTTCCCGGAGGCGGCGGTAGTCTTCCGAAAAGCCTGTGGCCGGTGCATCCCCCTGAACCTCGTCACGACTGTCCGGGGCATCTGCGGGGATACGGAGACGTTGATCGGTGAGGTACTGGTAGACAAACAATGCCCGCTCGGCATTGGCCAGAAAGGCCTCGCAGTCGGAGACGCTTTCCATCTTTTCTCCCAGCGACGGTTCTTCCTCCAGGGTCTTGAGAAAACGTTCCAGTCCTTCCCTGGATCCAAGGCTGACCGTAACCGCTTCCCACGGGCGTTTTACGGCCGCTATGTCCGCACGGACCCGCTCCCAGGGCAGGTCCCTGAATGCCTCGAAGGCCATGGCCCAGCGGATCTTGGATGTCAAGGCCTCCAGGCGTTCCAGCGCTGCGGGTTTTTCCGCTTTTATCCCTGCCCAGATTTCTTCCTGGGAGGCCAGGGTGACCGGCATGTCCCGGTATTTACGGGGGATCAGGGGATGGCGGGCCATGGCCCGGCGGGCCGATTCCGGGAGGATTTCCCCCCTCCCCAGGGCGGTGACTCCCTTGAGACCGCTCCTGGAGAGCTCTTCGTACCCCTTTCTCCGGGTCCCCCGGTAGGCAATGAGGTGACCGGAAAAGAGAAGGGCGAGAACCAGGATCTCGAAGTGGGGCCGCATGAGACCGTAGGGGCCCTTTCTGAAGGTCCGGTAGATTTCTTCAAGAGGAACGGTCTCCCGGCGGACCATTTCCTCGAAAAAAGAACGGGCCAGCTCGTTCCTTTTGGGATTGACCCGGAGTTCATAGCGGTTTCCATGCTTTCTTATCAGCCCCATGGGCTGGAGCAGCCCTTCCAGTACGTCGCGGATACCGAACTTGGCCCGGTTGTCCACCACCAGAATTCCGCTGGAGAGGAAATCGCTGAGCATGTCCCTGAGGATACCGGGGGCCAGGGCGTCCATGTAAGGTTGAATACGGCCGTGTCCGGGGAATCTGCGTTCCAGCAGCGGCGGGATGAATTCGGAGAGAAATTTTTCCTGGGTAAGACGCCCGAAACGGGACAGGTCCACCCGGTTTTCATCCCACAGGAGGACCCCCGAGAAATATCGCTCGGAGAAGTGCTCCGCCAACCGGCCCTTTTTCTGATCCACGAACCGCTGGAGGAACGCCAGCTCCTCGGCGGCCGTGTTATTGGAATCACGGAGGATCCCCTCCTTCAGGATAATGGCCGCCAGGACCTCCTGCAGCCAGTCGTCTTTTTCCCGGGATTCTCCCGGGATCCAGAAAAGGAAGACGCCCGGTCTCCGCTCCCGGATTTTCGGAAGCAGTTCGGCCTTGACATGGGCGTACTGGCGTTCAGTCTGACGGGTGGTTCCTACCAGGAGAAAAAAATCTTCTTCTCCCGTATGCCACTGCCGGGACAGGCCGTCTATCTCATCGAGTGTCAGTTCATCCAGCTGGCGTAGCAAAAGGGTGCCGCTTCGGCGGGTATGCTGCCACCGGAGCCCGACTCCCTGGCGCCCGGTTTCCACCCAATTCTTCAGGGGAAGATGCGCGGTATGGGCCAGCGGCGCGATCTTCCAGAAAAGACGGTGGTCTTCCGGAAACAGCCCTGATGCCGTGTGGCGGATCCGCCGGCGAAGGATCGCGGCCAGGTCGGCCTTCAGGTCGATGGAGTAGCAATTGTCCAGGGGGTCCTCCCGGGGGTCCACGCGGACAAAGGAACCTTCATTGGCCAGCCGTTCCAGGACGTGGTGAATAAACTGATAATTGACCTCACTCTCCATGGGAGTGATCCGGAACAGGAGCATCTCCGCCATATGCCGGACCGTGTACCGATACGGGACCGGGGAGATGGCGAAGAGGATCAAAAGTTTTAACAGGGAAAGCGCCGCGCGCCGCTGGTCCGGGTCTCCGAACAGCTCGGGGATTTCATCCCGGCTGACCTCGAACACCTTCTCCACGAAAACCTGGCTTTCGGATCGCTCCCGGATCCGGTCCAGGAAATGGTCGAAGATCGTTTCCGGGGCCAGGAGCCGGTCCGCCGGCCGGTCAAGCCAGGGAGGGATATGACGTTCGGGGTCTCCCCTGAGCCTGAAATGGATGAAATCCACCACCCCCCGATGCTCGGAGAAGAGCGGTTTGAGCCGGTCCAGGAGGGTCGATGTGGCCGGATGGACGGGGTAGAGTCGTATAAAGCGATCCTTCGAGACCGGGAAGCTGGGGAAAAACGACCTGAGATCATCATAGATCTTCCCGATGGCTGTCTCCGCCCCTTCCCGGCGCCGGATCAGGCGCTCCGAAACCAGCTCTTCAATATGAGCGCGTCCGAGGGAGAGGCGGATCCGGTACCGGTCCTTGATCTTATTGAAGGTATCCTGGTGGATTTCACCCGTCTCTTCGATCCATTCCTGGAGGGAGGCGATAATCCAGAAGGGAAAGTCCCCCGCCGTTTCACCGAGGTACTGGAGGAACCGGATGTCCTCGTTATAGGCGCGGGCGTCCGACTTGGACCGCAGGAATTCGGAAAGTTCGTCCACCAGGAGCAGCATGCCCGCAAACCCTTTCCGTCGCAGGATCTCCCGGATACCTGAAAAGGTCTCCCGGCGATTGCCGGTCTGTTCCGGCAGCTCCGCCGCATCCTCCCCCATCTCATCGAAGATGCCGCGGAGGATAATGTCTTCCAGGAACTCGGAACCCCGGTGCTGCACAAGGGATATCTCCACCGTCAGCCACCGGCGCTTCACGCACGGGAGAAAAGCGGAAAGGGAAGGGGCCTGGGAAAGGGCTGTGTCCCAGGTGGCGGGGTACCGGAACAGGACGCTCAGGATGCCGAGGAAGTGCGATTTTCCCGACCCGAAATGGCCCTTCAGAAAAACGCCCCGGCCTTCACCTGAAGAAATACTGGTGAAGACCGCCTCGAGGTTGTGAAAGACCTCGTCGGTAATGACGAATGTCTCGGTGAGCATCCGGCGAAAACCGGGGTCTTTCAGGTCTTCCATCTGAATGACGGTCCGGATTTCCGGGATTTCAACCAGGTCCCGGATCCGGGGAGTTTCCGACGATGCCTTGTCCGTGGTCATGGACAGCGCCTCCGGCTGGATGATGGGGGATTGCCGAATGTTCCCTGCGTGGGGATCGAGTATACGGCGTAACGGCGCTTCATTCAAGGGATTGTGTGTTTGTCCGTTTTCAGGCGCATCCGGCCGCGCCGTGGATCTGCCCCACCCCGTATCTGCGGTGAAATCTTGTCTTGTCGTGCGCCTGAAAAGGGAGGTGACGCCTACCGTGGACGCTTATTCCCCGGACCGGGTGTTTTGCCTTGATCCGGCGCGGTGAGCCGCGCGCGGATCCGTGCCGTGAGTTCCAGGAAGCGCTTGCCGTATTTTTTCAGGGTCACCTCTCCGACACCCATCACGCCGAGCATTTCCGCTTCGTTCCGCGGGAGGATACGGGCCATTTCCCGGAGGGTCCGGTCATGGAAGATACAGTAGGCGGGGAGCTGCTCCTTACGGGCGATCCGGGCGCGCAGTTCCCGGAGTTCCTGAAACGCTTCCTTCCCCGCAGCATCGGGTAGGGGGTCGGCGGAGGGAGGGGCGGATGCGGCTTTACGGGGGATCGCCAGGCGGATCTCCTCGCGTCCCGCCATGACGCGGCGGCCCCGGTCCGTGAGTTCAATGACCGGGTACCGCCTCTCTCCCCGGGTGACGGTACGGGACGCCAGGCAGCCGGCGGCCGTCAGATCCCGGATCCATCCCTGGACCTGCTCCCGGGTATTCCCGGAAAGAAGACCGTAGGTGGAAAGACGCTGGAGCCCGAAGCCGAGGAGCGTTCGGTCCGTGGACCCGGTGAGGACCTTGGCCGCCATGCCCATGCCGAAGCGGCCTTTTAGCCGGGCCACCCCGCTCAGGATTTTGACGGCCAGGACCGGGTCCGAGAATGTCTCTTCCTGTTTATCGGCCCCGGCGGCTCCCACGCAGCGGTCGCATGCGCCGCAGGGGCCGTCCGGATGGATGTCGCCGAAGTAGGAAAGGAGGTGTTTTCTCCTGCATCCCGGGGTCGTGGCATAGGCCATTACCCTGTCCAGCCTGGAAAGCTCATAGGCCTTTTTCATCTTCAGGGCCTGGAAGTCGATGCCGAGTTTTTCGAAGGCGATCCGCTTGCGGACCCGGACGCCCCTTCCGCGAAAAGGCGGTATGTAGGTGATGCGCCCGGCGGACTGAAGCTCTGAAAGGGATCTCCGCAGGGCCTCCACCGATATGGATGCCTCCCCGGCCAGCTGTTCGGGAAGGAACTGGACGCCTTTTCGCAGGCGTTCCTCGCCATGGCGGGCGATGAGGACCTCCACCAGTTTCCGCTGGACCCGGGCCTGAGCGCGAAGTTGCTTCAAAAGACGTCCGGGATGCTCCTGCAAATAGATCTCGGCCCGGTTGTCGTAGCGATGGAGCCTTTCAACGGCCCCGGCGTCTTCGAGGATCTTGAGGCAGGCGCCCACGGCGGGTTCCGGGACCTGTTCGCCGGCCATGGCGCCGATTTCCCGGTAGGTCCGCCACAGGATGTCCTCGGGCCGGGAGCGGAGGGCCTCGTAAACGGCGGAAACCGTCTCCCGGGGCGGATAGCGGGCGTCGATGAAGAATTCCTGGAGCCGCCTGTCGGAAGGGGTGTACAGGAGCAGGCAGGTCGCCGGCTCCCCGTCCCGCCCCGCGCGTCCGCTCTCCTGGTAATAGGCCTCGATACTTCCCGGGAAGGTGTGATGGACGACCATCCGGATGTCGGAGCGATCAATGCCCATGCCGAAGGCGTTGGTGGCCGCCACAAATGGGATGCGGCCTTCCATGAAGTCTTCCTGGACCCGCGTTCTTTCGGCCTCCTCGAGCCCCGCGTGATATCCCGCCGCCGTCAGCCCCGCCGCCGCCAGATCCTGCACGATCCTTTCCACGTTCTTCCGGGTCCCGGTATAGACGATGGCCGCGCCGGAGAGGGCGGCCAAGCGGTTTGTCAGGTGGGCCGTCTTTTCCTTTTCGTCGGCGCACCGGATCACTTCCCAGAAGAGATTGCGGCGGTCGAAGCCGGTGATGAAGACCCGCGGCGCCCTCAACCCCAGCTGGTTCGTGATATCCGATCGCACACGCTCCGTGGCGGTGGCCGTCAGCGCGATGGTCTGGGGATCGCCCAGGGCCTGGATGGCCTCCCTTATCCGGAGGTAATCGGGGCGGAAGTCGTGGCCCCACTCCGAGATGCAGTGGGCCTCGTCCACCGCCACCATGGCCACCCGGTTTCGTCCCAGGATGTCGAGGA
>CAZCVB010000146.1:0-6244 GCA_964501805.1 uncultured Desulfobacteraceae bacterium
GCGGGCGAAAGGACCGGCGCCTCCTTGCGGCAGCGGTCGATGACCATGGGACACCGGGGATGGAAGCGGCACCCGGAGGGGGGGCGGGTGGCCGAGGGGACGTCGCCCTCAAGGGGGTGTTTCTCCCGTTTCACCGTGGGATCGGGGATGGGGATCGCGGAGATCAGGGCCCGGGTATAGGGATGAAGCGGATGGTCGTAAAGGGCGTCCGCATCGGCGTACTCCACGATCCGGCCCAGGTACATAACGGCCACGCGGTCCGAGACGTGCTTGACCACCGACAGATCATGGGCGATGAACAGGTAGGCAAGCCCCATCCGTTCCTGGAGGTCCAGCAGCAGGTTGAGGATCTGTGACTGGATGGAGACATCGAGGGCCGACACCGGTTCATCACAGACGATCATTCCGGGATTCAGGGATATGGCCCTGGCAATGCCGATACGCTGGCGCTGGCCCCCGCTGAACTCGTGGGGGAACCGTCCGGCCGCATCCTCCGGCATGCCCACCCGGACAAGGAGATCCCGGACCGCCTTCTTTCGCTCTTCGGCCGATCCCATGCGGTGGATGATGAAGGGCTCCTCGAGGATGTCCCCCACGGTCTGGCGGGAATCCAGCGAATCGAACGGGTCCTGGAAGATCATCTGGAGATCCCGCCGGATCCGTTTCAGTTGCGCTCTGTCGGCGCGGGCGATGTCCTCCCCCTTGAACAGGACCGTCCCCGCCGTCGGATCATGGAGCCGCAGGATCGCGCGGCCCAGGGTGGTCTTGCCGCATCCCGACTCGCCCACCAGGCCCACGGTCTCGCCGGGGCGGATATTGAACGAGACACCGTCAACGGCATAGACCGTCCCCACCCTGCGCCGGAAGACCCCTCCGCGGATGGGAAAATGGACCTTCAGGTCCCTGACCTCCAGCAGATATGGTGTTTCGGTTTTCATCCCGCCACTCAATCCTTATTTGTCGATCCCGTGCCCGCCGCCCCTTACAACCGGTGGCAGGCCACGTAATGATCCTTTGCCACCTCGGTCAACGCCGGGGGATCGGTCCGGCACACGGGTATGGCAACGGGACAGCGGTTCTGAAACCGGCACCCGTCCGGCAGATCCATGAGGCCCGGCACCATCCCCTCGATCACGCTGAGCCGCGTCTTGCGCCGGCTGTCCAGGCGCGGGATCGAGGAGAGAAGACCCCGCGTATACGGATGCCGGGGATCCTTGAACAGCCGGATCACGGGCGCACGTTCGGCCACCTTTCCCGCGTACATGACCACCACGTGGTCGCAGATCTCGGCAATGACGCCCAGGTCATGGGTGATGAAGACAATGGCCATGCCCCGCTCCTGCTGGAGCCGTTTCATCAGTTCCAGGATCTGGGCCTGGATGGTCACGTCGATGGCGGTGGTGGGTTCATCGGCGATCAGGACGTCCGGCCGCCCGGCCAGGGCCATGGCGATCATCACCCGCTGCCGCATTCCCCCTGAAATCTGGTGCGGGTATTCGGCCATCCGCCGTTCGGGGTCGGGGATGCCGACTTCCCGGAGCAGATCCGCGGCGGCCTGCCGGATCCGGGCCGCGCCCATGTCGCGGTGGTGCAGAAAAAAGGCCTCCTCCACCTGCCGGCCGATCCGGTGGACCGGGTTGAGGGCGGTCATGGGCTCCTGGAATATCATGGAGATGCCTCGCCCGCGGATATCATGCATCCGCGCCGCCGGGAGGGCGGCGATGTCCTGACCGTGGAACAGGATGCGGCCGCGTTCCAGGATGCCGGCGGGCCGGGGCAGTAGCCGCATGATGGAAAGGGCCGTCACGCTCTTGCCGCACCCCGATTCCCCCACGATGCCGAGGGTCCGCCCCCGTTTCACCTCGAAACCCACTCCTTCCACCGCACGGATCCTGCCGGCCTCCGTGTCAAAGGCCGTCACCAGGTTTTCCACTTTCAGAACAACGTCGGGATCCATGTTTTCTCCGGGTCCGTTATTGCGGGACCGTCCTGAATGTCTTGTCCACAATGGTCACCGGCGGAAAGGTGATCCGCTTTTTCATGGCCCGGACGGTCTTCTTGTACTCGAACTCGTCGAACCAGAACAATCCCCCGGTGGCGTCGCTGAAGGGATCAAAGAGGTCCGTGGTCTGCCGGGTACCGGGGACCTTGGGCAGCCGCCACCAGCGCCAGCAGGCCTGGCGGACATAGGGCACCAGGAACGTGGGGACAAAGGCGCCGATCTCGTGGATCTTTTCCTGGATCTTCCGGGACAGCCGGATCCGTTCCTTTTCGTCGATGGAACTGCGATACTGGTCGATCAGGCGGTCCATCTCCGGATCATCGGTATTGGTGATGTTGTTGGTCTGGGGCCTGTGCGCGTTGACCGAATGAAAATGCTCCCAGTACTGGGGCCGCAAAGAGGTGCTCCAGCCCAGCCAGGCCACATCATGCTTTTTTTCCAGGACCTTTTTATATGCCGCCGAGGGATCCAGCCGCTGGAGCCTCAGCTCGATGCCGGCCTTCCGGGCCTCCTCCTTGAGGACCACGAGCCTGGGCGTATGGGCATCGTAGCTGTAAGTAATCTCCACGGAGAAACGGTGCCCGTCCCTGGTCCAGATCCCGTCCGGACCCCGTTTCCAGCCCGCCTTTTTCATGTAAAAATCGACCTTTTCGAGATCGAACCGCCGGGCCCGGATCTTGGGGTTGGTGTACGGACCATATCCCATGAACCCCTGTTCGAGCCGCTCATAGTCGTTCCGCAGCACCTCCTTGATCACCTTGCGGATGTTCATGGCATGGGCGAAGGCGTACCGGACGTTCCGGTCCCTGAAGATCCCTCGGTCCTGGTTGAGCCACATGCCGCTGGCCGACCGGGGGGTGTCGTTGTAAAACCATATCCGCTTCACATAGCCCTTCCGGATCACCGGGGTGTTGCTCCTCACGTGCCAGTATTTGGGCATGGTCATGGTGAAAACGTCCACCCGGCCCCGCTTGAAGTATTCCCACAACATGTTCATGTTCCGGACCACATTGAAAACCACCTTGTCCACGTTGAACCGGTGTTTGAAATAACGGAGATTCTCGCCCCACCACTTTTCCTTTCGCCTGAAACGGACGTACCGGCCCTTCTTGAATTCGGAGATCTGGTAGGCCCCGGTGTTGGGGACGATCTTCCAGTTGTATTTTCTCACAAAATCCGGGCCCAGGGTCCCGTAATAGTGTCTGGGCGTGGGAATCAGCGCCAGCTTCAGGTAGAGGTCCGGATCGGCCTTGGTGGCCACCACCGCCAGCGTGTGATCGTCGTAGACGATGACCCGGTCGATTTCTTTCGTGTAGTAGTCGTTATACCATGGCGCGATAATGTGCGGGGAACGCATGAACTCCAGGGTGAAGGCAAAATCGCCCGCCGTGACCGGCCGGCCGTCGGACCACCGGGCCTTGGGGTTGAGCTTGAAATACATGGTCTTTTTGTCTTTCCCGAACGCCCAGTGGGTGGCGATCTCCGGAACGATCCGCAACGTGTTGGGATGGATGCCGATGAGGGAGAGCTGGTTGTCCAGGATCGCCCCCCTGAAACTGCTGTTGGCGTCCGGACCCACCACCCGGAACGTAAGGGGAAAGCTCAGGATGGCCTCGTGCAGGGTCCCGCCCTTTTTCGCATCAGGAGAAGCGTAGACCGGATCCGAATCGTTGGTCAGCCATTTCAGGCCCTTCGGCAGTTCGGGGGCGGCGGATGCGAACGGCGACAGGCACAGGAGCAGGACAAGGGCCGCAAGGGATGTCCGCGCGGACTGAATACACATGTTCATGGGTCTCCTTTCTGAAATCGCGTCTTAAACCGTTGATCTATTCATAGGTCGTGTGCAGCCGGGGATCGAACGCCTCCCGGACGGCCTCTCCCACAAAGGTGACGGTCATGAGCGTCACCACCAGGGCCGTGATCACCGAACCGACGATCCACCAGGCCTCCAGGTTCGCCCACCCCTGCTGCAGGAGTTCTCCCCAGCTCGGGGTGGGCGGCGGGAGACCGAATCCGAGATAATCAAGGGAGGTGAGAGAGACGATTCCGCCGGAGACCGCAAAGGGGGCGAAGGTGACGATGATGGCGACGGTGTTGGGGATGATGTGCCTGAAGACGATCCGGAGGTCGGACGCGCCGAGCGCCCTTGCCGCAAGGACGTATTCCCGTTCCCGCTCCTTGTAGGTAATGGTTCTCATGGTCCAGGTGATCCCGATCCACCCGAAAACGGCCATGATCACGATCAGCAGGAGAAAATTGGGGACCACGATGGACGAGACGATGATCACGATATACAAAAACGGGATGTTGGACCATATCTCGATCACCCGCTGGAAGAAGAGATCGAACTTCCCGCCCCAGTACCCCATGGCGCAGCCGATGCTGACCCCGATGCTGTAATTGACGGCCAAAAGGAGGAGGGAAAAAAAGATGGCGATCCGGAACCCGTAAACGAGCCGGGCCACGATGTCCCGGCCCACCGTGTCGGTGCCCAGGTAGTGCCGGTCCTTCAGGGAGGGAGGAAACGGGGGATAGGCGTTCTTCCGGAGGTCCGTCTCATACGGGTTATAGGGGACCGGCGGCATGAGGACCCAGTCTTCCCCGCCTTCCTGCTCAAACCGGCGCTGGAGGTCCCGGTAGCGGGTTTCGTAACGGTAGTCCAGGCCGAAGGCGGTCCCCGGGATCATGTCGCCGTATGTGGGGAAGAAATACCGGCCGTGGTAATGAACGATGAGGGCGCGGTTGTTCACGAAGAGTTCGGCAAACACGGAAAGGAGGATCAGGGTCAGGATCACCAGGAAAGAATAGTATCCCCGCCGGATCGATTTGAACCGCCGGATCTTTTTTACGGTCAGGGGATTCAGATTCATCTTGAGACCCGGTTTCATTCAAACTGCACCCTGGGATCGACGATGGCCACGCAGATGTCCGAGAGGATATTGCCGATCATGAAGAGAAGGGACGAGATCACCAGGATGCCCATGACCACCGGGTAATCCCGCTCCACCACCGACTCGTAGCCCAGAAGTCCCATGCCGTTGATGTTGAAGACCGTTTCGATGAGGAACGATCCGCTGAGAATGATGGAGATGTTGTTTCCGAAACTGGTGGCTATGGGGATCAGGCTGTTCCTGAGGGCATGCCGGAAAACCGCCTTCCGGAAGGGAAGCCCCTTGGCAATGGCGGTCCGCACATAGTCGGCCGCCAGGTTGTCCATGAGGGTGTTTTTCATGAGGAACGTCATGACCGTGAAAGACCCGGTCACATAGGCGGCGAGCGGCAAAACCGTATGCCAGAGGATATCGAGCCCCTTGTGGACGAGGGTGAATTCCTCGAAATCCTCGCTGACGAGTCCGCCCAGGGGAAAGACCTGCCAGTGGGAGGCGAACAGCACCAGGAGAAGGATGCCCACCACCCAGCCGGGGATGGCATACCCCGTGAACACGGCCACCGACGTGATATTGTCAAAGGCGGTCTTGTGGCGGACGGCCTTCATGATGCCCAGGGGGATGCATACGCCGTACACCAGGATCAGGGAGAGGACCCCGAAATAGAGCGAAATGGGGATCCGCTCCCGGATCATCTCCCAGACGGGATCATAATACCGGGTGGACACGCCCAGGTCCCCGCGGAGGACCTTTCCCAGCCAGAGGAAATAGCTGGTGAGAACCGGCTTGTCGAAGCCGTAATATTTCTTCAGCATCCGGATCTGGTCTTCGGACAGGGGCTGGGATCCCCGTGCCGAGGACGGCCCGGAGGGACCGGCGCCCTCCATGCTCTTCATGCGCTGGGCCTCCGCGATCATCCGCTCCACCGGCCCTCCCGGCACGAACCGGGTAATAGCGAACACCATGATGGTGATCCCGATAAAGGTCGGAATAATCAACAAAAAACGTCTGATGATGTAGGCGGTCAACCCGGTATCTCCACGTGGGCCGAAAGGTTCGCGCGATGTTCCCGATACGCCTGAAACTCAGCCCGGCCGGGCTCCGGGACCGGCACCTTGCGCACAACCCGGGAACAATTTTACCCTTGACTTTTCCCGGAAAATCATTCTAAATTTTAAATCTGTGCTGGGGGATCGTATAGTGGCAATACGACGGGTTCTGGCCCCGTTAACCGAGGTTCGAGTCCTCGTCCCCCAGCCAATTTTTTCTGAACTCCGGGGTCCCATCGTCTAGCGGTTCAGGATACCGGCCTCTCACGCCGGAGACACGGGTTCGATTCCCGTTGGGACTACCA
>CAZCVB010000147.1:0-6122 GCA_964501805.1 uncultured Desulfobacteraceae bacterium
TGGCCTTTTTGATGGGGTTTTCCTGCGGCCTGCCGCTCCTTCTCACCATGGGGGTGCTCCAGGCGTGGATGAAGGAGGCGGGAGTGGGTCTCGGGATCATCGGCATGGCCTCCCTGGTCCAGATCCCCTACACCTGGAAATTCCTGTGGGCCCCTTTTCTGGACCGGTTCACCGTCCCGTTCCTGGGCCGGAGGCGGGGATGGCTCGTGCTGGCCCAGGCGGCCCTGATCGTGTCCATCGCGGGCCTGGGCTTCAGCGATCCCGTCAACCATTTCCGGATGATGATGCTGGCGGCGGTGCTGGTGGCCTTTTCCAGCGCCACGCAGGATATCGTGGTGGACGCCTACCGCCGGGAAGATCTCCCGGACGCGGAGCTGGGCCTGGGTTCCTCCCTGTACATCTACGGGTACCGCCTGGGCATGCTCCTGGCATCCGGCGGCGGCCTGATCATGGCGGACCACATGCCCTTTTCCCGGGTATACCTGATCATGGCGGCCTGCATGCTGCCCGGGATCATCACCACGCTCCTCGCGCCGGAGCCGGTGGTCCCCTCCGGGACGCCCCGTTCCCTGAAAGAGGCCGTCATCGACCCCCTGGTGGAATACCTTTCCCGGGACGGGGCCCTGTGGATCCTGGCCTTCATCCTTTTCTACAAGATCGGGGACACCATGGCCGGCGCCATGACCATGCCTTTTTACCTGGACATGGGATTTTCCAAGAGCGAAATCGGCGCCGTGGTCAAGCTGTTCGGGTTCTGGGCCACCATCGGGGGCGCCCTGGCCGGGGGAGTGGTGATGCTGCGGCTGGGGATCAACCGGGCCCTCTGGATCTTCGGATTTCTCCAGGCCGCTTCCACGGCCTGCTTTTCCATCCTGGCGCGGGCCGGTCACAGCATCGCGCTCCTCTCCGGGGTGATCGCCTTCGAGAACCTGAGCAGCGGCATGGGAACGGCCGCCTTCGTGGCGTTCATGGCGAGCATTACCAACAAGAAATTCACCGCCACCCAGTACGCGCTCCTCACCAGCCTCATGGGGATTCCCCGGGTCCTGGCATCCGCCCCCACCGGCTTCCTGGCCAGGGACCTGGGGTGGGCGGGTTTTTTCATCGCCTGCACCCTCATCGCGGTCCCCGGGATGCTCCTTCTTTTGAAATTCGCGCCCTGGGGGTCCCCCGGGGAAGTGCGCTGACATGCCGGTTTCCGGGAGATCCCTGAGGCCCGGCGGAGGGTCCCGGGATGCCGGGCGATTTGCCTTGCTCCGGATCTTCTGCTAAGGTGCACCTGCCGACGGGCGCCCGGCCCTCCCATGTATGGGATGGCCCGTGGCACGGCCCACGCGCGTGCGCGTGCCGGCATGCCGGGATCGAGGTGAACAAACAGTGCTGTTGAAAAAAAACAGGGAAAAAGTGGGACGGAACGATCCGTGCCCGTGCGGGAGCGGACTCAAGTACAAGAAGTGCTGCCTGGGGAAAAAGGAACGTCCCCGCATGGAGCCCCGGGATATCAGGGACCTTTATTTCAAGAGGCACGGGATTCGGCTCAAGACGGACAAGGACGTGGACGGCATCCGGCGGGCGGGGGTCGTGGCCCTCTCCACCCTGGACCTGGTGGAAGCGAAGATCGCCCCGGGCATGACCACGGACGAGATCAACACCATGGTGCATGAGTTCACCATCCGGTGCAACGCCGTCCCCGCCCCATTGAATTACAGGGGCTTCCCCAAGAGCGTGTGCGTCTCCGTCAACGAAGTCATCTGCCACGGTATTCCGGGAGAACGGCGCCTGGAAGACGGCGACATCGTGAACGTGGACGTGACGCCCATCCTGGACGGGTACTACGCGGACGTGAGCAAGACCTTCTTCGTGGGCACGCCGGGCCCGGACGCGAAGAAGATCGTGCGCGTGGCGCGCGAGTGTCTCCGGCGGGGCATGCGCATGGTGAAACCGGGAAATACCATCGGGGATATCGGGTGGGCCATCCAGACCTATGCCGAGAAAAAGGGCTGCTCGGTGGTGAGGGAGTTCATCGGGCACGGAGTGGGGATCGAATTCCATGAGCCGCCCCAGGTGCCCCATTTCGGCCGGAAAGGCGAGGGGATTCCCCTGGTCCCGGGCATGGTGTTTACCATCGAGCCAATGATCAACCTGGGAAAACGCCACCTCCGAATCCTGGATGACGACTGGACCGCCGTGACCCGGGACGGGTCCCTTTCCGCCCAGTTCGAGCAGACCATCCTCGTGACCGAAAAAGGGTACGAAAGCCTGACCCCCTATGAACTGTGACCGCCCGCCGGACCGGCCGCCGGCGGCATGCGCATGACCGGTTCGGAATGGAGACCACCCGCATCACAGAGGCTGCAAAGGAGGCCGGGTTCGTGGCCGTTGGGTTTACGCGTCCCGGGACGCCGCCCTTTTATGACCGTTTTCGCGAGTGGATCGCCCGCGGAAGACATGGGGGGATGGACTGGCTCTCCCGCCATGCGGAACTGCGGGAGGATTCCGGACGGCTCCTGCCGGGCTGCCGGACGGTCATCAGCCTGGCCTATCCTTACGGCCCCCACAAGCCCGCCACCCCGGACGGGCTCACGGCGGCCAGGTACACCGAACCCGGAAAAAGGGACTACCATGACCGGTTGAGAAAACTCGCCGGCGAGGTGGCCCGTCATGTCCTGGACCGATTCCCCGGGGAAAAGACACGGATCTGCGTCGATTCCGCCCCCATCCTCGAAAGAAGCATCGCTTACGCCTCGGGTATCGGGTTTATCGGGAAGAATACCTCTTTCATCATCCCGGGATACGGCTCTTACGTGTTTCTCGCCGAGGTGCTGACCACCGCGGCGCTGGAATTTCCCGATCCCGAACCCCTGGAATGCCGCTGCGGGTCGTGTACGCGCTGCCTGGACGCCTGCCCCGCCGGCGCGATTACGGCTCCTTTTTCCGTGGACGCCTCCAGGTGCCTCTCGTACCTGACCATTGAGCACAGGGGACCTGTGGGCCCTGAAACGGGCGATAAGATGGGGGATTGTTTTTTCGGATGCGATGCCTGTCAGGAGGTGTGCCCCTTCAACAGGGGCGAACGCGAAAAGGAGCCCTCGCTTCCGCCCGCCGCGGCCATCCTGGAGATGGATGAAAAGGCCTTCGGGGGGAGATTCGGGAAAACCGCCTTTTCCCGTGCGGGCCTTGAAAAAATCAAGGAGAATATCCGGGCGATCCGCCGGCAAAAGGGCGCTTGAGCCCCGCGAAACGGACCGGGAGACCGGCGTCGGCCGGCTATTCTCCGGCCACCGCCTTCCGGCCCAGCTCAAAGGCCTCCTCGAGCGCTTCCGGTTTTTCCTGGATGCCGGCCCTCTTTTCAATACCCCGGAAGAAGATGCCGCCTTCGAAGCTCATGTCCAGGGCGTCGAAAAAGTAACGCGCCTCCAGCCGGACGCCCTCGAACAGGTTTTTTCCCCGCGTGGCGCCGAGGGCGATCAGGTAGCCTTTTCCGCCGTCATACCGTTTTCGTTCTTCCGGCGTTTTTTCCAGCATCCGTCTGGACCACATGGCCTGGCTCCGGTCGATAACGGCCTTGGCCTGGGACGTGACCCCGTAAAAAAAGATGGGAGAGGCAAGGAAGATGATCTCCGCCGCCGCCAGGAGCGGGTAGACCGACCGCATGTCGTCCTCGATCACGCATTCCCCGGTTTTGTCGCATCCCCCGCATTCCAGGCATCCGGACATCCTGAGGTCCCGCGCGTACACGGCGCGGGTTTCGGCGCCCGCGGCGCGCGCCCCTTCCAGCGCCCGGTCCAGGAGCCGGTCCGTGTTTCCGCCCTTTCGCGGACTGCCGTAGATTCCAAGGACTGTTATGGCCATATGCGCTGCCTCCTGTGCGGGGAGTGGGAAGACGGAAAAGCCCGCCCGTCTCCATGGTTGCCTGCCGCCGAAGCATACCAGACGCGGCGGATATCTTCCATTACAATCTCCCGGGCGCTTCGGCAGAGATACAGGATTCAGGTGGAGTGGCCGGAACCTGCGGACGCAGTAGGCTTTCCTGGACGAGCGGTTCCCGGTTGTTCAGGGAGAAGGGGCGGCGAACGTCCGGAGGATCCCCTCGAGAACCCCGCCGGAAACGGCCAGGGCCTTGTCCGAGATGGTGCGGCAGTGATCCTCGCGGTTTCTCGGGTCGATATCGCCGATCTTGAGACCCTTCGAGACCCGGGTCCCCGGCCGGATGAGGCCCCGGAGAATCCCGTCAATGGCCGCCGGGACGGGCGCGTCGGCCACGGTCCCGATGCGGTCGCCCTTCCGGACACGGTCCCCGATCTCCAGGGCGCTTTTCCATATGCCGCCGGCGGGGGCGCGCAGCACCCGGTCTTCCCTGATGCCGAGCACGGCGCCGGGAATCCCGGTATCCGGTTCGGCGGACCCTTCTTCCAGCAGGCGGCCCAGGTAGTGGCCCCGGTTGGTTTCCACCACCAGGTGGGTGTCGACGCCCGCCGTGAACCCGGGCCCCAGCCCGATCACCAGGGGCGCGTCCGTCATGTCCGTGCCGATGTTTTTCTTGGCCAGGGTGGCGTCCACCAGCACCTGCGGCCGGATCTCACGGCGCGCGTCGCAGGAGGGATCCACCAGCACCGGGATCCGTCCCCGGTCCCAGGCCCCCGGTATCTCCCCCGGGGTTTTTACAAGCACGGCCTCCACCCCCTCGACCGTGGCTCGCCCGTCGTGGACGGCCTCGCAGAAGGATACCTTCCGCCGCACCGCCATGGGGGCGGGGATCTCCGTAATAAAGACCCTGAAACCGCATCGGTGCAGCCGCCATGCCACGCCCGAAGCGATGTCGCCCCCTCCCTTCACGCAGACCGTGATATCCGATAACGAGACGTGTGTTTTCATCCTGTTCTCCTCAAAGCGAAACCCTGCTCAATGCGGTCCTGTCCCTTGCCGGGCAGGCCGTGAGAAGGGATTTTCCGCCCCATGTCCGGGCGGTTCGGATGTCAGTCTATAAAAAAGGATGTGAGGGCATCAAGTGTTATCTTGTGGAAAGCGCTGTCCGCAAAGGCGGGACAGTGACGACACGCGGCCGGCAGGAAGAGGGGGGCGCACTTTTGCCGGGCGCGCCCCCCTATCGGAACCTGCATGTCGCGGGCCGGTCCGGAAAATCAGGCGTTGCGGATCTCGATCTTCCGGATTTTTTCCCGCGCGGCAGGGGTCTTGGGCAGCCGCAGGGTAAGGACGCCGTCCTTGAAAACGGCCTCCGCCTTTTCCCGGTCGACCTCGGCCGGCAACGGCAACTGCCTGTGAAACGCCCCGTAATACCGTTCGACGCGGTGGTAGCCGCGACCCCGGTCTTCTGTTTCGTCTTTTTTTTCGCCGGAGATGATGACCCGGTCATCGGATATGGAGACTTCCAGGTCGTCTTTGTCCACCCCGGGGAGCTCGGCCGTTATCCGTATCTCTTCCTCGGTTTCGTCCACATCCGCCCGGGGCAGGCCGGCGGCCGGGACACCCGGCACCGGGATATCCGGCATGAACAAAGACCGGGGCCGCCACCCCGCCGTCGGCCATCCGAAGTCCCGGAACCATTCATCGAAGAGGCGGTCGACCGCCTTTCGCCATTCATAGAAGGACTGCTCCAGGGTCTCCGGGTGGAACCCGGAAAAACTCTCGGCCCGGACGGGAAGCGCCCTCTTTTTCTTTTTCCCGGGGATGAGCTCCCGGACCTTTTCAGAGAGATTTTTCACTTCCTGGGTCAATTCCTGGGCGGTCTCCTTCATCTCCTCCCCGGTGCCCTTGAGCTTTTCCTTTACCTTTTGCGTCAGCTCGGACACTTCGTTTCTGAGCCCGTCCAGGGCCTCCCGGATCTCTTTCCCTGCGCCGTCAAGCGTCTCTTTTGCCTTTTCGGATATATCCATGGTCTGACCTCCTTTATGTTATGGTATTCAGGTTGAAGCCTTCCAGGCGGGTTCGGGAGCGGCGCCGTCTCCGCGGGTGCCGCCTCCCCCCGGAGAGGGATCCCGGGGCGCGGGACCGGTTCCGAAACATCTTGGGTCCGCCCGCCTGAACCGGCGCCCTGCATGCGGGTGCCGTTATTATGATGAATAATCCGGATTTCGGTCTTGTCAAGGCGGGGGCCGTATAAA
>CAZCVB010000148.1:0-6101 GCA_964501805.1 uncultured Desulfobacteraceae bacterium
GCATGCTTTCCGCTGTCGAGTCCCCGGCCTCCCGCCTCCACTCCCACGAGTTCCACGGGATCATCGTGAAAGCCGCTGAAGATCCCGAGGGCATTGGAGCCTCCGCCCACGCAGGCATATACCCGGGTCGGAAGCCTTCCTTCCTGTTCCAGGATCTGCCCGCGTGCCTCCCTGCCGATAATCGACTGAAAATAGGCGACCATCTCCGGAAAAGGATGCGGACCGCAGGCGGTGCCAATGACGTAGTGGGTGCTCTCCATGTTGGTAATCCAGTCCCGAAACGCCTCGTTCATGGCGTCCTTTAATATCCTGCTCCCGTCTCTTACCGGGATTACCTCGGTACCCAGCCGTTCCATCCAGAAGACATTCGGCCTTTGCCGTCTCATGTCCACCTCTCCCATATAGACGGCGCACCGCAGTCCGAACCGCGCCGCCATGGTCGCCGCGGCAACGCCGTGCTGGCCGGCGCCCGTCTCCGCGATAACCCTGGTCTTCCCCATCCTTTTGGCAAGAAGTCCCTGGCCGATGACATTGTTCAGCTTGTGGGCGCCCGTGTGGTTCAGATCCTCCCGCTTGATATAGACGCGGGCGGTCCCGAATTTTCGCGTGAGGTTCTCCGCAAACGTCAGGGGCGTGGGCCGACAGGAATAGGTGGAGAGGATCCCTTCATATTCGGCCTGGAAACCGGGATCGTCCCTGGCACGCCGGAACGCGTCCGTGAGTTCTTCAATGGCAGAGAAAAGGACCTCTGGGATAAAGGTCCCGCCGAATTTTCCGTAATACCCTCTCCCCTGAATCATCTATCACGCCTCCCTGTTTATCTTCCCGATCCTCTCCATCAATTCTTCCATGAGAAACCGGCTTTTTTTTCCGGGACGCTCTTCTATCCCGCTGTTTATATCCACCGCAAAGGGCCTCACGGCAAGGACGGCTTCCTCGATATTGTACGGATCAAGCCCGCCGGCCAGGACAATCGGTATCCCCGTTTTTTTGGCCTCTCCCGCAAGGGTCCAGTCAAAGGTATTTCCCGTCCCCCCCCTTTTTTCCCCCGAATAGGTGTCAAGGAGAAGCGCCCGCACTTTTCCCTGGTAGGACCCGATCCCATGAAAAGCCGCTGCAGAGCCGACCCTGACGGCCTTCATGCATCTGGGAGCGAGCGCTTCGCATGCCCCGGGAGATTCGTCTCCATGGAGCTGGGCCAGGTCCAGACCGCAAAATTCCATCACATCCCGTATCTTTTCAGGTTCCTCATTCACAAAGACCCCCACGGTCTCTACAAAAGGAGGGAGATACCGGATGATCCTGCGGGCGTTCCGGGGCGATATTCTTCTCGGACTACGGGCGAAAATAAACCCAAGGGCCGTGGCCCCCGTCTCCACGGCCATCATTGCATCCTGTTCATTGGTTATGCCGCAGACCTTGACTCTCACCATCCCGCTTTTCTCCCGCCGGTGCATGCCTCTGCAAGTTCCTTTATCTTCGCCTCCACGTTTGCGCTTTCCATCAGGGAAGTCCCGACCAGCACCGCATCCACCCCGCTCTTTTTCAGAAATGAGATGTCTTCCGGGGAGGATATCCCGCTCTCGCTCACCACGATGCGGTCCCCGGGAACCAGGGGGGCAAGCGCCAGGGTGGTTTGGAGATCCACGTGAAATGTATCCAGGTCCCGGTTGTTGATCCCTATGATATCGGCGCCTGCCTCTATTGCCTTCTCGAGATCGGCCCTGTCATGGACCTCGGTGAGAACCGCCATGCCCGACTCCCTGCTCATATCCAGCAGTTCTTTCAGCATCTCTCCCGTCAGAATACGGGAAATCAGGAGGATGGCGTCCGCCCCGAAGTGAGAGGACTCCTTCACCTGGCAGGGGTCCATTATGAAATCCTTGCGCAGTACGGGAAGGGAGATGCCCCGTTTAAGAGGGGGGAGCTGTTGAAGGTCTCCCTTGAAGAACCGTTCATCGGTAAGAAGGGAGACGGCCGCGGCCCCGGCCCGTTCATACGATTGTCCGATCGGAACGGGATCGCTCTCTTCACGGATGGTTCCCGCGGAAGGAGAGGCGAACTTTATTTCGGCGATGATAGCGATCCCTTCATCCATGCGCAGTGCTCCCCTGAAATCACGGAGGAGGGGAAGATCATGATTTGTCTCCGCCCATGATCCCGTAGCCGCAAGGGCTGCGATCTCTTCTCGTTTATGAGCCAGTATTTTTTTCAATCGCGGGTGCATATGAAAGGCCCCTAACGTTTTTTTCGGACAAATATATCGCCTTACCGGGTAAAGCGGATAAGGGATTCGAGCTTTTCCCTGGCCCTTCCGGAGTCAATGGCATCCCTTGCTCTTTCAATACCTTCGGCAAAATCGTTATCGAGCCCTGCCGCCACAAACGCTGCAGCGGCATTGAGCAGGACCATGTCTCTTTTCGGTCCTTTTTCTCCGTCCAGAACCTGCCGGACAATCCTGGCGTTTTCCCGGGCATTCCCGCCCCTGATGGCTTCAGGGGCGGCACGTTCAAAGCCATATTCTTCCGGGGTCATTTCAAACAATTCCACTTTGCCTTTTTTCAGGTGTGAGACAGTTGTCGGTCCACAGATGCTGATCTCATCATATGTCCCTTCTCCGCAGACCACAAAGGCCTCCCTGGTCCCCAGTCTCCCAAGCACTTGCGCGATGGGTCCGGTAAGATTCGGAGAGTAAAGTCCCAGGACCTGGACGGTGGCCCCTGCAGGATTGGTAAGTGGCCCAAGGAGGTTGAAAATCGTCCTGATGCCTATCTCCTTTCTGGGTCTCGCTGCATATTTCATGGCCCCATTGAATCGCGGAGCATAAAGAAAGCCTATCCCTATCTCCTGGATGCATTGTTCGACGCTCGAATCGTTGATATCCAATTTAACTCCCAGCTTCTCCAGGACATCTGCGCTTCCACATCTGCTTGAAACGGCCCTGTTTCCATGTTTGGCAACCTTCACCCCGGCCCCGGCCGCGACAAAGGCCGTGGTGGTGGACACATTGAAAGTATTGGTTCCATCCCCTCCCGTCCCGCAGGTGTCCAGGATGGTCTCATCATCCATGTTGATCTCGTCGCGATCAATGTTGATGATGTGGCTATGGACCTGCACTTTTTTGGCCTTGGCCCGCATGACCCTCGCTGCCCCGGTAATCTCGTCTACGGTCTCGCCCTTTATCCTGAGGGCCGTGATAAAAGAACCGATCTGGGCAGGTGTGGCACTCCCGGTCAGGATCTCTTCCATGACCTCCCGCATTTCTATCTCCGACAGGTCTTCCTGTCTCGTTGCCTTTGCGATTGCGTGTTTGATCATGATGAATCTCCTCCTCCCTGTTTCAAAAAAGTTTGTATGAGTTCCGGTCCTGCCTGCGTCAAAACGGATTCGGGGTGAAACTGCACGCCCTCTACTTTGTATGTCAGATGCCTTATTCCCATGATTTCTCCCTTCTCCGTCCACGCGCTTACCTGGAAGCACTCCGGAAGCGTTGCTTTTTCCACGATGAGGGAGTGATAGCGTGTCGCCTCAAAAGGATTGTGAAGGCCCCTGAAAATCGTCTCTTCGTCATGAAAGATGGAAGAGACCTTTCCGTGCATGATGCGATCCGCCCTCACCACCTTCCCCCCATAGGCCGCGGCAATGGCCTGATGGCCCAGGCAAACTCCCAGCACGGGGATCCTGGGGCCGAAATGACGAATGGCCCGTATCGAAACACCGGCCTTTTCCGGCGTGCACGGCCCGGGGGAAACAAGAAGGGCGGAGGGGTTCAGTCTCTCCATATCGCGAATGCCTATCTCATCATTGCGAAACACCTCCACCTTCCGTCCCATGGTTTCAATCATCTGAACCAGGTTGTAGGTAAAGGAATCATAGTTATCGATCATCAGAATCATCGTTCCCGCGCCTTCTCAACGGCATTGAACATGCCGGCCGCCTTTTTCAGCGTCTCCTCGTATTCCTTCCCCGGTGAAGAATCGTATACGATGCCCGCCCCCGCCTGGATGGAGAGCGTATTTTGCGCGATTGTGATTGTCCGTATGGTGATACAGAAATCCATATCCCCGTTAAAACCGAAATAGCCCACCGCGCCGGCATAGGCCCCCCTGGGGCAGGGCTCCAGTTCGTTGATGATCTCCATGGCCCTCACTTTCGGCGCACCGGTGACGGTCCCGGCGGGAAAAGCGGACATGAAGAGATCAAAACAATCAAGCCCGGACCTCAGTTCCCCCTCGACACGGGAGACGATATGCATCACATGAGAATACCGCTCCACCTCCATGAAACCGGAGACTTCAACAGAGCCCGGCGTTGCCACCCTGCCCACGTCATTCCTGCCGAGATCCACCAGCATGATATGCTCCGCCCTCTCCTTGGGATCCGCCATAAGCTCTCTTTCGAATGACGCATCTTCGCTTTTCGTCGCACCCCTGGGTCTTGTCCCGGCGATGGGTCTGAGATCGATCCTCCTGCCGGTAAGGCGGACAAGCACTTCAGGGGATGCACCGATGAACGTCGCCTTTCCGAAACAGAGATAAAACATATAGGGTGAGGGATTGATGCTCCGCAGCGTTCGATAAAGGCTGAAAGGATCGCCCGATATCTCTCCCGAGAACCGCTGAGACAGCACGACCTGGATCACATCGCCGGCAAGGATGTAATCCCTGGCCTTCCGGACCGATTCTTCAAAATTTTCTCTGTCGATATTGGGAACAAGTCGAGAGATGCGCAGGGGGTCGTCTTCCGGCTGTGAAGACAGAGGGGCACGGAGCTCTGAAACGGTTTCATCTATTTCCCTTAATACCTTTTCATAAACCCTCTTTATATCGTCTCCATTCTCCAGATGTACAAGCGCAACCACCTTCACCAGATGTGTCAGGTGATCAAAAATGATGAGCCGCCCGGGGGCCATAAAGACACTTTCGGGAAAATCCGGGTCCGTGGCATAATCGTTCTCCATCGGCACCCATTTTCTTGCCAGATCGTAATTAACGTATCCGACAAGACCACCGGGGAACAGGAGGTCCTCCCGGTCCCCTGCGGGGCGGAAGCCCTTGCTCAAATTCCTCAGGACTTCAATGGGATTTTGCACATTTCCCAGCCGGGTTTTTTTGTTCCCCTTCCATATCTCCACCTGCCGGTCCCGAATAAAAGCCACCAGGTAAGGAGAACACCCGATGAAGCTGTATCTTCCCAGGGCCTTTCCGAATTCAGCACTTTCAAGGAGGAATGAGAAGGAATCGCTCCTGATTTTCAGGTAGGCCGAAACAGGTGTCTCCGTATCCGCGAGGAACTCGCGATACACGGGGACCACGTTCCTCTTTTTCGCCTTTCGTTCGAATGCGGGAAATGACGGTACGATCTCCAAGTTGCCGCTCCAGATGCAAAAAGGCCGTGGGATTTTTTGGACCCCGCGGCCTTTCATCTGAGCATAAGAATAAAAAACCGCGGGGCCTTCAAGAGATGACCCCACGGTTTTATGATGTTATATCAAACTAACGATGGGCCCACCTCTCCTCCGAGCTGAGCCACCGCCAGTTACGCAAAGAGCTGAAAAAATTGTGCCCGCTATCCTTGATCATGGGTGTTTCTTTAACGAGGACAAAACAGGATGTCAAGAAAAAATATTCCCGTAAAATTTCTCTTGACAGAAACGTTTCGATCTCTTTATATTAACCCTGACTTAAATATGTTTTGAGGAAAAAGAGAAAAAAATGATTGCATATCAATCCCGGCAGACCGCTTATTTTTATTTTTGGAGAGGGAGGCGTCTGTCCGCGGATTGAATTGTTTTTTCTCGATTTTAAAAGCCGTGGGCAGCAAAAAGCCCGCGGCTTTTTTGTTTTTCAGGACCGATGACTCCCGTTCGGGAGGAAGAAAAGGGAGGGACATCATGGCCATACCCGGGAATATAGAAACAGCGCGGGATTCATCTCCCGCTTACTTTTGCCTTTATTTCTGGAGGGGTCCGCCCGGAGACCTTGCGCGGCGGTGGATAAAAAGGTCTCGGGTGAAAACATCCCCCGCGGCCTTTTTTTTGCCGGATTTTCATTCGCGGCGGAACGTGCGGGAAGCCGTAACCGCATCTGCTTGCCCATACC
>CAZCVB010000149.1:0-6042 GCA_964501805.1 uncultured Desulfobacteraceae bacterium
GGGTGCGGCATCGGCAGGGAAAACCTGGCAAAGATCTACAACCCCTTTTTCAGCACCAAGGACAAGGGGAGCGGGCTAGGGGTGCCCATTGTCCGGAATATCGTGGAGGGGCACGGAGGCGCCATCCGCATCGAGAGCGAGGAGGGCAGGGGAACGACGGTGATCATCACGCTTCCCAAGCGGCGGTGGCGCCGGAAAGGGGCGCCGCGGTAAAGGAACCGGAGAGAGGCGGGGACAGGACAAGATGGAAACAATCCTGATCGTGGATGATGAGAAAAACTACCGGGTGGTGCTCGAGGCGCTCCTGGCGCCGGAGGGATATGAAATCATCACGGCCGGAAGGGCCGCGGAGGCGCTCCGGATCATCCGGGACTCGGATCTGGACCTGGTCATCACCGACATGAAAATGCCGGGCATGAGCGGGATGGACCTGCTGGACGAATGCCGGAAAATAAAGCCGGATGTCCCGGTCATCATGATGACGGCCTACGGCACCATCGAGATGGCGGTGGAGGCCATGAAAAAGCAGGCCTATGATTATATTACCAAGCCGTTCAACAACGAGGAATTGAAACTGATTGTCAAGAAGGCCCTTGAAAGATTCCGGCTCGCCAGGGAAAACCGGCGTCTCAGCGAGGCCCTTTCGGACCGTTACCGGTACGGGAACATCATCGGCAAAAGCAGGCCCATGCGCGAGATCTACGACCTGATCAGCAAGGTCGCCCAGTCCAGGGCCTCGGTCATGATCACCGGGCCTTCGGGCACGGGAAAGGAACTCATCGCCAAGGCCATCCACTACAACAGCCCGAGGAAAAACCGGCCGTTCATATCCGTGAACTGCGGCGCCCTGACCGAGACGCTCCTCGAGAGCGAGCTTTTCGGTCACGAGAAAGGCGCCTTCACCGGCGCGTCGGCCATGAAAAAAGGCCGGTTTGAACGGGCTGACGGCGGCACGCTCTTCCTGGACGAAGTGGGGGACATGCCGCCTTCCCTCCAGGTCAAGCTCCTCAGGGTCCTCCAGGAGATGGAATTCGAGCGGGTCGGCGGGACCCGGACCATCCAGGTGGATGTGCGGGTCCTCTCCGCCTCCAACCGGAACATCCGGGAGGATGTGGGGAGGGGGCTGTTCAGGGAAGACCTGTTCTACCGGCTGAACGTGATGAATATCGAGGTCCTTCCGCTCAGGGAGCGGGCCGACGACATCCCCCTGCTGGTCAAGCATTTCCTGGACAAGTACGGGAAAGAGGAGGGAAAGGAGAACCTGGAACTGAGCCCCGAGGCGTGGAAGGCCCTGTACGCGCATCCCTGGCCCGGGAACGTGAGGGAACTGGAAAACGTGATTGAACGGGCGGTGGTCCTCAATGCAGGGGGGCAAATCACGCCGGATGATTTTCCCGCGGAAATGAGGGGAGCGGAATTCGAGTTCGACGTGGAGCGGCTGGTCCCCCTCCACGTGTCCCTGCCCAAGGCCCTGGAGCAGATCGAGGAGCAATTGATCCGGAGGGCCCTGACCCAGTGCGGGAACGTCCAGGCCCACGCGGCGAGGATGCTGGGGATCACAAAAAGCCTGATCCAGCATAAAATGAAAAAGTACAATATTACGGTCTGAGGGTTTAAAATATTGTACTTCGGAATTATCGTTTAAATTAAATGGGTTAGATGCTTTCGGATGTTTTGTTTCTCCGGGATGGTACAAAATTTTGTACTTTTTTGGGGGATAGCGGCGGGAATCGAAAATTCCTTGCGTCTAAAAAATCCTTTAGAAACAATCGGTTGAAAGAAAATTGCAACAGCCTTTCATTTTTGGCAAGAATCTTGCTTTCATAATTAGGCAACACATAATTACTCTTTCCTCCTTAAAAAGCCGGCTATTCTTTCGGGAATAGCCGGTTTTTTTTGTGGCCGCCGGAAGATTTTTCCTCTTCGCTAATACCCCAGCCGCCGCAGGGCCCGGGCGTCTTTTGTCCAGTTTTTCTCCACCCTTACCGTCAGATCCAGGTAAACGGCCACCCCGAAGATCTTTTCCAGTTCCAGCCGGGCCGAGCGGCCGATGGCGCGGATCATCCGGCCCTCCCGCCCGATGAGGACCTTTTTCTGGGAGGCGGTCTCCACGTGTATGCGGGACGCGATGTGGAGCAGGTTGCCGGAGCGGCGCTCGGAAATCCGCTCCACCGTGACCGCGGCGGAATAGGGAATCTCCGCCCGGGTATGGCGGAAGATCTTTTCGCGGATGATCTCGGATACAAAGAACGGCTCGGACTGGTCCGTGTTCATTCCCGGCGGGAAAAAAGGGGGCCCCGGCCTCAGCGTGGATCTCAGTTCGTGGAGAAGCCGGTCCACCCCGTCCCCGGTGAGGGCGGAGACGGGAATGATCGCGTCAAAAGGATGTTCCCGCCGGTAATGATCGATGATGGGCAGGAGGCGCGCCTTTTGGCACCGGTCGATCTTGTTAACGGCCAGGACGCACGTCTTTTTCAGCCCCTTCAGCGGGCGGAGCACCGGCGTGATGTCCTGGAACGTCTCGCGGCGCGCCTCCGTCATCACCAGCACCGTGTCCACCTCGCCGGGCGCGGCCCGGGCCGAGGCCACCATGCTCCGGTGCAGGGCCGACCGGGTCCTGTGAATCCCCGGCGTGTCCATGAACACCATCTGGGCCTCCGCCTCGTGCCGGACCCCGATGATCCGGTTGCGGGTGGTCTGGGGACTGGGGGAGACGATGGCCACCTTTTCTCCGAGGATGCGGTTCAAAAGCGTGGATTTCCCCACGTTGGGAGGGCCGATGATGGCGATGAAACCGGAAAGGAACGTCATGGCGCGATCCTTATGCGGCCGGGGGAAAGGGTTTTATCCGGTGTAATGCAGATCTCCCCGGCGCCGGTTTTCTCCCGGATCCGCTCCAGCCCCCGGTTTCGATACCCCCTCAGGAGGGGGATTTCCCGCGGGGAGACGTGAATCCGGATGCGGTCGGTCTCTCCCGGTCCGGGAAGCAGGGGATCGATTTTCTCCTGGAATACGGCGGCGCGGACCAGGAACCCGAAGGCCGGGTGCCATGGACCCGCGATGATCTGCCCCTCCTCGAGAAGGGAAGGGGAGCTCATGAGCCCCATGCGGATCACGGGAATTCCGCTTTCCTCCAGGCGCACGCAGGCCCTTGCGCACTGATCCACCGCCGCGAGAAGCGTCAGGGGACGGTATCTTCCCGCGGCGTATTCGCGCGCAAGGGGCGTCCCCCGGAGCACGAGGGCCGGGTAGATGCGGGCCATGTCCGGGGCCAGGCGGATCACGCGTTCGATGGTGTCGAGAAAGATATCGGGAGTGTCGCCGGGCAGGCCGGGCATGAGCTGGACGCCCGCCTTGAACCCGCGGGATTTCAGCAACCGGACGGCCCGGGCCGTGTCCGCGGCCGAATGCCCCCGCTCCGACAGGCGCAGCACCCGGTCGTCCATGGACTGGGCCCCCAGCTCCACGGTGAGGACCCCGTATTTTTCCAGGAGATCGAGGGTCTCGTCATCGACGGCGTCCGGCCGGGTGGAGATCCGGATGGAGTGGAAAAGCCCGGCCTCCATGTACGGCCGGACCGCTTCGAGGAGGCCTCGCATTTTTGCCGCCGGCAGGCGGGTGAACGTCCCGCCGAAAAAGGCGACTTCCGGTTTCCGGGCCGGGTCGAAATGCCTGGAACGGACGGCCGCATCCAGGATCCGCCTCACCCGTTCTTCACGGACCCCCTCCGGGTCCTGGGCCGTGATCTTCCGCTGTTCGCAGAACACGCACCGGTGCGGGCATCCCATGTTGGGGATAAAGACCGGGACGATAAAGGGTTTCAGTCTTTTTTCAGGCAAAAGAAGGCCTCCCGGGCCGCCATCTGCTCGGCCGATTTTTTGCTCCTCCCCTTTCCTTCTGCAAGGACGCGGTCCTTCAGGGTCAGCCGCACCCGGAAGGTCCGGTCATGGGCCGGGCCGCTTTCCTCCAGGAGCCGGTATTCCGGCAGGGCCCTGTAGACCCGCTGGGTGTATTCCTGGAGCACGCTCTTGAAGTCGCGGATCAGGTCCCGGGCGGCCACCCGGTCGATCAGGGGCGTGAAAAGTCTCCGGACGATCCCGAAGGCCGCGGGAAAGCCGGCGTCGAGATAGAGCGCCCCGATGAGGGCCTCCACCGTGTTGGCCAGGATGGACGGTTTTTCCCTGCCGTTGGTCTGTTCCTCCCCCTTGCCGAGACGCAGGAATCTTCCCAGATCCAGGTGGATGGCGATCCGGCGGAGACCCGCCTCGTCCACCAGCATGGCCCGGTACCGGGAAAGGTCTCCCTCGGGCGCGTCGGGGAAACGTTCCATCAGGAGATGGCTGACGGCCAGGTCCAGGACGGCGTCGCCGAGGAATTCGAGGCGCTCGTTGTCCCTGAGACCGGGATCCCCCTGTTCGTTCACGTAGGACGCATGGAGGAACGCCCGGCCGAGCAGGTCGGGATCGCGAAAGGAATATCCCAGGAGACGGGTCAACTCTTTGATTTCAGAGGGTTTCAGCAAAATAGTGAGAGATTGGCGGAACCGGAGAGGCGCAACCGCTCCGGTGAACGGTCCCTGTCCACCGATCGCTTGATGGCCGGTAACAGTTCCGGGCAGCGCCGTGCCTCGTCTATGGTGATGGGTGCTTGTCGTTTGATAAAGGCCCCCGGCGCCTCCCTTGCGGGTGAAGCCGGGCAAAACCCTCAAAGGAAATGCATCGGCGCCCGCCCGGGTGCTTCCTGGTTTAGGGGCAGGGCAGGCTTCCCCGGCCCGCGGTTTCAGCCTTTTGTCATAACGAATCGAATGATAGTGTCATTATGACGATATATCAAGCGGAATTTTCCGCTCCTTTGTTTCCTCGCATGCCCCGCCGCATCCCTGTTTCCCCAAAAACAGGGGCGACCTTCCTTCCCACCCGAAGCTCTGGCTCACGGGCGCTTTTCCGAAAGGTCCCTTCCCGTCAACCGGTACCTCTTGGTCGATTCCGTGCAGGGAATCGCTCAAGCAGGTTCTTCCTTAGAATGCATACTTTTTCTTCAGGCGTAAAATTCCTTCTCTTCTTGGTAGACATGGCGTTTTCCTCCTCCCTGTGTTATAGCTAACACGTCTTGTGGAAAATTCCAATTCCGTCTGAAGCAGAACAGTAGGTCTGATTAATGATTTTTAGCCTGAATATCTCCGATTAAAAGGGGACTCCCGAATCCCGCGGCCTTTAAAAAAGGCCGTTTTTGTTTGGAGGTCAAGGTCTTTGAAGATGGACAGGACGGATCCAACCCGATTTTTTGGTTTTTCCCGCTTAAGCGTCGTCATCCCTTGCTACGATGAAGAGAAGACCCTCCGGAAATGTGTCGAAAGGGTCCTGGAGGTCGCGGATGAGACGCTGGCCCTGGAGATCATCATCGTGGATGACGGTTCGACGGATGGAAGCCTCTCCATTGCCCGGGCGCTTGAATCGGAATACGCTGAGATAAAGGTCCTGTCACACGACGGAAACCGGGGAAAAGGAGCGGCCCTGCGTACGGGATTCCAGGCGGCGACCGGGGATTTCGTCGCGGTCCAGGACGCGGACCTGGAATACGATCCCATGGATCTCAAGCGGCTCCTGGCCCCGATGATCGACGGACACGCGGACGTGGTATTCGGGTCGAGATTCCTGGCCGCCGGGCCGCACCGGGTCCTCTATTTCTGGCATTACCTGGGAAACCGCTTCCTCACCTTTGTTTCCAACATGTTTACGGATCTGAACCTGACCGACATGGAGACCTGTTACAAGGTTTTTAAAAGGGAAGTCATTCAGGGGATTGAGATCCGGGAGGACCGGTTCGGGTTTGAGCCGGAGATCGTGGCCAGGGTCGCGCAAAAGGGACTCCGGATATATGAGATGGGGATTTCTTACTACGGACGCACCTACGCGGAGGGCAAAAAGATCGGGGCGCGGGACGGATTCCGGGCCCTGTACTGTATTTTGAAGTACAATGCGCCCCGTGCGCCCCTGCCCGTGCAGTTTCTCCTTTATCTCTTTATCGGCGGCCTGGCCGCGC
>CAZCVB010000150.1:0-1473 GCA_964501805.1 uncultured Desulfobacteraceae bacterium
CAAGTCCCTTCAACACGCCCACGTTCGATTATGAAGGATTATGAGCGTTTAAAAATGATACCCGTCTCCGAAGGCCGGGTGTGAGCCTCCGCCATACCTATGAACCGGACATGCCTGTATCCTGACCGCCGAATCCAGCACGGATCACTTTTTTTTGAATTGAAGCCGTATGGGAACCGCGTCCAGATGGAAACGGGAGCGGAACTGGTTGGCCAGGAAACGCTCGTAGGAGAAATGGAGCATCTCCGGCCGGTTCATGAACAGGACGAACGTCGGCGGCCGGGTGCGCGTCTGCGTGGCGTAGTAGAATTTCAACCGGCCCCGGCCCACACGCGGCGGCGGATGCCGTTCAATGATCTCCCGGACCGCCCGGTTGATGACCGGGGTCCCCACGCGCCGCGAGAACTGGTCGAAGACCCGGTCGATCCCGTCAAAAAGGGTCATGACCCGTTCACCGGTAAGCGCCGACAGGTTGACCCTCGGCGCGAAGGAAACAAACTTCAGTTGCCGGTCCATTTCGTCGGAAATATGTTGCCTGGCCCGGCGGTCCCCCCTGACCAGGTCCCACTTGTTGACCGCCAGGATCACGCCCCTGCCCTTTTCAAGGGCATACCCGCAGATACGGGCGTCCTGTTCGGAAATCCCGGCGGCCGCGTCCAGCAGGATCACCGCCACATGACAGCGGTCGAGACTTTTCAGCGCCTTGATCACGGAAAATTTTTCCACCTTTTCCCGGACCCGAGCCTTTCGGCGGATCCCGGCCGTGTCGATCAGCAGGTAGTTCCGATCCCGAAAGGAAAAAGGGGTGTCCACCGCGTCACGGGTGGTCCCGGGCAGCGGGCTCACCACCAGGCGGTCGGATCCCAGGATCCGGTTGATGAGCGAGGATTTTCCGGCGTTGGGACGGCCCAGGATCGACACCCGGATCTGCCCGTCCTCCCGTTCCACGGTCCCGGATCCTTCAAGTCCCTTGAGGGTCTCCCGCATGAAAGACCGAACCCCGTATCCGTGGGCCGCCGACAGGGGAAAGACCGGCGTCAGCCCCATGGCGTAAAACTCCGAGACCAGGTGATCATGTTCCGGCCCGTCCACCTTGTTCACCGCCACGAACACCTTCTTTCGGCTGCGCCGCAGGATGTCCGCCATTTCACTGTCCCCCGGCATCAGGCCCTCGCGTCCGTCCACCATGAAAATAATCCGGTCCGCATCTTCGATGGCCGCGCTCACCTGTTCCCGGACCTTGTCAAGAAGGCGGTCCTGGCCCACGTCTTCGAATCCCCCGGTATCCACGAGGGTCAACCGAATCCCCTCGTAACTGATGCGGGCGTAAAGCCGGTCCCGGGTAATGCCCGGACGGTTGTCCACCAGGGCGTCCTTTGACCTGGACATCCGGTTGAACAGGGTGGATTTCCCCACATTTGGCCTTCCGACAATGGCGATGACAGGTGACATGGGACTCCGGATTCGAAAGAT
>CAZCVB010000150.1:1573-6015 GCA_964501805.1 uncultured Desulfobacteraceae bacterium
AAACACGGGGCATCCTGCGGAAATTTCATAACCCCCGGGTTGGGCGAATGGAGCGACCCGCCGGGGATCTCGTTCCCGTCCACAGAAAGCAGACCCACCTTATCGGAACCCCGGCGGCCGGGTCAAGGCGGTTTCTCGGGGAATCGTGTTTCGCGGGCATGGCCGGGTCCGACGGCGGCCGTCTGGCGGCCGATTTCTGCCTTGACTAATAATATGGATGTGGATAGTGTCCCTTCATAAAGCCACGCCTTCGCCCCGCACACCATGGCGGATGAGCCGGAACCGCACCGCGCCCGGCGCCGTGAACGCCCGGCGGGAGGCGTCCGCGAAAAGGAGGTAACGGCCGAACCGTGAAAGAACCGCCCGAAATACCCACCAAATATATCATTATCACCGGGGGCGTCCTGTCCGGTCTCGGAAAGGGGATCGCCGCCGCATCCATCGGGCATCTTCTCTCTTCCCGCCTCAAGATCGTTCCCATCAAGTGCGACGGGTATCTGAACGTGGACCCGGGTACCATGAATCCCTTTGAACACGGGGAGGTCTTCGTCCTGGACGACGGGGCCGAAGTGGATATGGATTTCGGTCACTATGAGCGGTTCCTGGGGATCACCTGCAAGTCCGGCTGGAACCTGACCATGGGCAAGGTCTTTGACATGGTGCGCAGGCACGAACGCAGGGGAGACTATCTCGGGAAGACGGTCCAGTATATCCCGCACGTGACGGATGTGATCAAGGAACACATCTTCGATGTGGCCCGGGAAGAAAAGCCGGACCTGATATTCGTGGAGATCGGGGGAACGGTCGGCGATATCGAGAACGAACTCTTCCTGGAGGCCATGCGCCAGATAAAGGAAGACGTGGGCAGGGAAAACATCCTTTACATCCATCTCACCTATGTTCCCATCCCGTACGGGGTCAGCGAACAGAAATCCAAGCCCACCCAGCAGAGCGTAAACCTGCTCAAACAGCGGGGCATCTTCCCGGACATCATCATCGGAAGGTGCTCCCAGTTTCTTACGAACGAGATCCGTCGGAAGATCTCCAGCTTCTGCGACGTCCACCCGGACGCGGTGATCACCGGCCTGGACGTGGAAGACATCTACGAAATACCGGTCATTTTCGAAAAGGAGGGGCTGCCCGAAATCATTCACAAGAAACTGAACATCTACAGTCCTCCCGATCTCACCCGATGGAAGGCCCTGGTGGAGAACATCCGCAATCCCAGGGCGGAAATCACGGTGGCCATGTGCGGAAAATATACCAAACTGGAAGACTCATACGCCTCCATCGTCGAATCCTTTAATCACTGCTCGGCCCATCTGGGATGCAAGGTGAATCTCAAATGGGTCGAGACGACCGACCTGATGGAGACATCGTTCCTGGACAAGGTAGACGGGGTCGTGGTCCCCGGCGGATTCGGCTCCCGCGGCATCGAGGGAAAGATAGAAGTCATCCGTCAGGTGCGGGAGAGGGATATTCCGTTCCTGGGGCTCTGCCTCGGCCTCCAGCTGGCGGTAATCGAATTCGCCCGAAACGTCTGCGGGCTGGAAGGGGCCAACTCCACGGAAATGGACCCGAACACATCCCATCCCGTGATCGATATCCTCCCCGAGCAGAAAGAGATCAGCGACAAGGGGGGAACCATGCGGCTGGGGGCCTATCCCGCCGTCCTGAAGGAAGGATCCCTGGTTTATTCCCTTTACGGCCGGGAGGAAGTGTCGGAACGGCATCGGCACCGATATGAAGTGAACCCGGACTATCATTCCCGTATCTCGGAAAAGGGAATGCTCTTTTCCGGTGTCTCCGGCGACGGCAGGCTGGTGGAATTCATCGAATTGCCGGGAAAGCGGTATTTTGTCGCCACCCAGGCCCATCCCGAGCTGAAATCGAGGATGGAAAAACCGGCGCCGCTTTTTTACGGCTTTGTTCGGGCCTGCATGGGGTGAACCCGGCCTCCCGCCCGCCGTCCCGCGGCCGACCCTTTCCAGCCGATTCCGTTATTCTCTCTTCCGCGCCGCAGACAGATGGCGGGCGCGGGAGTCCTCCGGGAAACCGGGAGACGGCCGGTGACGACCATGCCGGAGCGGCCGTCCAACCCGCGACCCCGAGACCTTTAAAAATATTCACCGGGCGAAAGAGGCGATTTTCAAAAGGTCTCGGCCCTTAATGCTGCGATTCGATGGGAAAAAAATACCGTGTCCTTTTTCATGGTCTCATGGCGGGCGACAAAGCGGCCTTCACCGCGCGCATGGCGCGTCTCGGCGCGCCGGCGGCGGCGGTGGAGGAGATGCTGCAAAAGGCCCCCGTCATATTGAGAAGCAACCTGACCCCGGGTGCCGCGCGGCGGTACGCCGAAGCGGTCCAGGGGGCCGGCGGACGGGTCACGATACAGGAAGACGGCCGCGCCGATGAACCCGGGCGGCCGAACGCCTCCCCGTCCATCGCCTCGTTCCGGGAGTTTACCATGTGCCCGGAGTGCGGTCTGAAACAGCCCAAAGGGCCGGTCTGCGTCAAATGCGGCTTCAGGCTGGGGAATGGGAAATAGTGGATGGAAAGAGACGGGGAACAACCCTCCCGGGTCATTGACCTGAAAGAGGGCCGCCTGGCGATGGCCGCACGGAGAGGCTATCGCAACTGGATCGGGCGGTTCAAGGAAAACTTCGGGCTGAAGACCCGGCTGTCGGATATCTCCACCCCCACCCTTTCATTTCTGGCGCAGGGAAGAGACAAGAGCACCTTCTACCTCTACGACCTGATCATGAACCTCCAGGGCCTGGGAACCGGATTTGAATTCAACGAACTGGATCCCGGGACCAAGATGTCGGTGATCGACCAGTATCTCTTCCTGCTGGACCGGATCCGCTTTGAATGCATGAAACGGCTGGGCTGGCTGGCTTCATATCCCGGCGAGGAGTTTACCCTGGTGGAACTCATCACCGGATTCGATGCGCTGGCCCCCGGTCTTCAGGCGGAAATTCCGGTCCTGAGCAGGGACCATCCGGAATACCGGACTTACGCGGCGGTGAATTCCTTTGACAGGGAGACCGTTATCCGGAAACTGATCCCGGAGGCCCTCCGCCGGATTCAGGATTCCTCGACCACCTTGTAGACCTTGTCGTTTTCCCTGACCCGTTCCTTCACCTTGATCCCCACTAGGTCGCCTTTCCTGGCCTCTTCCACCGGCTGGTTATCCACCTCCATGCTGGTGATGGTCTCCGTGAAATCGGTGGTATGGCCTTTGTACTTCAACGTATCCCCGACCCTGATGGCGCCGTCCGTCACTTCAAGGGCCGCGACGCTCGGCTTGGCGAAAAACTTGACAATGACACCGATCTGTTCCTCTGACATGGTTCGTCCTCCTTCCTTTCCGGCCTGCTTCGGCCGCTGCCGCGAACGGAACCGCCCTGCCGTCCATCCGTTCGGTTCTTCAGCCGTCGCTCCAAGTGACTGCTCATAATCTATTGTGAACTTCCGGGGTTGTCAAGGAATCACCCGCTCCCGGCCGGCCTCTTGAATATCGCCACCCGCTCGTGTATGGTCTCATTCCAAGACCGGCCGCATTGCATCAGAGGGCACCATGTTCAGCATCTTTCTCCAGCGCAAAATCCCGAATCGATTTCAGGGGAGGCCCCGGATCCCCGCCGTCTCCCCGGTGATGATTCTGACCGCGCTTTTCTGCCTCCTGGCCGGACCGGCGACCTGCCCGGCGGACGACACGGGGCCCATTTTCACCATCCAGTTTGAAAATGATTTCTTCGGGGGCGGGACGGACCGGCATTTTACCCATGGCACGCGTCTCACCTACCTGACCCGGCCCATTCCATGGCTCGCGAACGCGGCCGACCGCCTTCCCTGGTTCGACATGTCACGGGCACAAGAGGCATCCGCCGGGGGACATGCCCTCCGGGCCCGCGGCAGTCTGGAACTGGGTCAGAACATCTACACGCCGGAGGATACCGCCGATCCGCGGTGCATCCCGGACGACCGGCCCTATGCGGGATGGCTCTACCTGGGATTCGGGCTGGTGGCCAACCAGGGAGGCCGCCGGTTTGACCGGATCCACCTGAATATCGGCGTGGTCGGCCCCCTGTCCCTGGCCGAGGAGGTCCAGCGTGGCTGGCACTCCATGCTGGACATTCCCGTTCCCCGGGGATGGGACAACCAGTTGAAGAACGAACCGGGCGTGGTCCTTTTTTACGAGCAGGCCCGGCGTCTCTGCCGGGCGCGCCCGTGGCGTCGCTTGTCTTTCGACTGCATCCCCCATTTCGGCGCCGCCCTGGGAAACGTCTTCACCTACGGATCGGCCGGGCTCTCGGTGCGGCTGGGAAAAAACCTGACCGACGATTTCGGACCACCCCGCATACGGCCGAGCCTGCCCGGGAGCAGTTGTTTTCGGCCCGGCAGGTCCAAAATCAGGATAAATTCGACAAAGAACTGAG
>CAZCVB010000151.1:0-5930 GCA_964501805.1 uncultured Desulfobacteraceae bacterium
TTCCGGATCCGGCCGGGGCAAAATCCGAGATATCCATAAAATCCGACGTGATGACGGCGGTGCCCTTCAGGCCGTGCCAGCCGGTGAGATCCGCCGTCACATGCAGGGGGCTCCGTCCCACCACCAGGTCCAGCGAGGGGACGGATATCCCCGTCCCGGAGAAAAGGACCCGGCACCGGCCGTCATGAACGGGGGAAGGAAGCCCGGGAAACGACAGCGCCAGGTCACGCAAGGACATCTTTCCGTTGACGCGGGTTTCCCGCGAAGACCTGAAGGAAGGCGCCAGCCGCACATCGCATGAAAAGATCCCTTTTACCGGGTCAGCGCCGTCCCCGATCCGGAGACCGAGGTCCCCCATGTCAACGCCGTCGGCGGAGACCGCCAGGACGCAGGCGTCCCGCCCGTCCAGGCCCCAGGTTCCGGACATGCGGACAACCGACTTCCCGAAAAACCCGGTCACTTCCCTCAACATCAGGTCCTTTCCCGGACGGAGATCCAGGCGGAAGGCGATCCGGTCCTTTTCTCCGGGCGGTGCCAGGGAAAAAGCCGGGCCGACCACGGTGACGCCGGCCACGTCGGCCTCTCCTTCCAGGGACCATGCGCCGTCGCGGGCGGAAAGAGACAGGGTGAAAGGCGTGAGGTCCGGCATTGAGAAGGTCCCCGGCATGACGTTGAAACGGGCCAGGATCCGCCGGACATCGGCCCGGCATTTTACGCGGGCGTTGAGCGGTTCCAGGCCTTTTCCCGCCGAACCCGTCACAGTAAGCCGGGAGTTTCCCCATCGCCCGTCGCCCTGAAACCGGATGCCGCCGTCCCTGTCCAGATGAAGGGCTCCCTCTTTCAGCAAGACAGGGAAAAACAATTCCGACTGGTCAACCCGGCAGTCCCTGAAACGGAGATCACCGGAACAGGACTGCGGATAACTGGCCCCTTCAACGAACCGGAGGCGAACGCGGGCATCCATCTCTCCGGAGGCCTCCCGTATCACCCCGAGATCGGCTTTCACGTCCCCGGGAACCAGGTCGAGGGTCCTTTCGCGCAAAAGATCCTCCACGCGGAACAACCCGGAGACCGACACGTCAAAGAGGGCCCGGTCCGCGTACAGGCTCGGGACACGCAGTTCCCCTTCCCTGATGGACGACCCCCCGAATCTCCCCGTGACGTCCGAAAGGGTGAGTGCCCCTTTCTCGATATCGAGTCTTCCGGATACCCCGCTGAACGGCACCTCGGCCCGGCCCCTGAGCACATCGAGGCCCTCCCATGAAAGGCGCAACACCAGGACGGCCGCGTTTTCCTCGTGGCCCAGCCGATCAATCCGGTGCCATGGACCGTTCAAGGAAAAGAGCCTCACGCGGACACTCCCCCCCGACAGGATCGGAAACAGGCGGCGCTCGATCCACGGAGACAGGAGGGACGTGGGAAAAATTCGATGGAACCGCTCCACGGGCATGGTTGTGCTCCGGACGTTCAGCCGGATATGGGGGTCCCTGGGCGGAGCAAAATCGATCCGGGCATCCCCGGTCAGCACGAAATCGGGGGATGTCATCCGGTAGGAGGACACCCTCAGGACGCGATTGGAAAAAGAGGCATCAAAGTCAAAAACGAGGCGGGGTTCAGAAAAGGGCTTTGCGCCGTGCTTTCCAAGCACCGAGAAGCGGACGCCCTCCATGGTGATCGTTCCGCCCAGGGAGACGGGTCCCCGAAGCCTTCCCTTGATCCGGACGGAGACGTCGGCCAGGCCCGCCTTCATGGGAAGATGGTCCGGCCACGGGCCCCAGACCATGGGAACCCGGCTCGCCTCCAGCACCACGTCGAGGGTCGTGTCTGCCGGGGTCCCGGGGGAAGTCCCGATGGTGCCGTGAAGGGCCACCGGCACCCGCTCCCCCCGGAACAGGACCGCCCCCCTCACCAGGACCCGGAATCTTCCCGGCTCGCCCCCGACGGCGGACATGTCGGCATGGATATCCTCCAGCCGGAACGGAAGATCCCCGAAGGAAAAGCGGGTCCGGGCCAGGGCGATCCATCGAAGCCGGTCCAGGACGCCCGGAAAGGATTTCCCGAGAGAAGGGGCCCCTCCGGGACGGGACGGGGCCGAGGGACTCCCCACGGGAAGATGAAACTCGCCCTCGTCGAGGAAAATCTTTCTCGGGACGATCCGCCTGTTGAGGAGCTGACGCGCGTCCAGGGTGATCCGGACCCGGGATGACCGGACGCTCCCGGACCCCGACGGGGAACGGACCTCCAGAGAACGGGCGCTGAACCCCACGCCTCTCCAGAAACTGATCCGGATGTTACTGGCCCGGATCTCGCATCCGACGGCCCTTGACAACTCATCCAGGAGGTATCGCTGCACGGCGGGCCGCTGGATCAGGCTGTCGGCCAGGAGGATGCAGGCGGCCAGGAGGAGAAACAGCAGGAGCGGCGGGATAAGGAAGACCCTTAATCTTTTGGAAGCCATCTCTCAAAATAGTCCCGAAGGATTTTCGCGTGGTCAAAGGCGATATCTTCCGGAAGGGTTTCCCGGGTGAACACGCCGATATCCGCGGCATCGTCGGCGGCCCGGGGCCGTCCCTCTCCCCGGGCCACGAACACCACGGTGATGGTGTGATGCCTGGGATCCCGTTCCGGATCCGAATAGGCGCCCAGCTGGCCCACGAGGCGAACCTTCATGGAAGTCTCTTCCGCCGCCTCGCGCACGGCGGCGGCCTCCAGGCTCTCGCCGTAATCGACGAATCCGCCGGGGAGGGCCCATCCATGGGGCGGGTTCCTGCGCCGGATGAGCACAACGCCCCCCTCTTCCCTGCCGGATCCCGGCGGACCGGCGGGCATTTCGATGATGATATCCACGGTGGGGAATGGGTTCCGGTAGACCCGGACCGGCCTTCCGCAATGGGGGCACTCGAGATAATCCTTCATGATCTGGTTCCTTTTTTCCGGCGGATCCGGTGCCCGGACCCGGGAGCCGTTACCCCGGCATGCCCATGAGGGACATCCCCCGGATCCGCTCGCCCACCTCGCCGGTGATCAGTTCGAACAGAGGCAGATCCCGGAAGCGGTTCCGGGATCCCGGGGATCCTTCGCGCCGTGCCTTTTCCCCCCGGGCGAGGACCTTCAGCAGGAGGATATCCCCGGGCCCGTGACGGGGTTCCTGGACCCTGTCCGCCATGCGGTACGCGAAAGTGAGCACGGCGATGGCCGTGACCGCGTTGGGATCCGAGGCATAGTCCCGGACGGTGATATCCGTTGAAGCGACGGCCGAAAGGATATCGTCCGGCAGGTCCCTCAGCGTGGTCGACCGGGTGAATTCCCGGGAAAGCCACTCAAACGATTTCCTGCCGATGAGTTCAACAACGGGATCAACGGAGGTCATCCCTCATCTCCATGGGGGAACGCCGGGCGGTCCCCCGCTCCCGCCCGTTCCGGCGAACCCCGAAACCGTGGATTTTTCAGCCGCCACGCCGGGAAAAGGCGCGGCCGGGTCATCGCGCCAGGCGCCGGCTCACCTTTCGGATGTGGCGCTTGAACAGGCGCATGCCGCCCCCCTCGCTGACGATCCGCAGGATGGCCGCCGGTTCGGTGACGATCACCCCGGAAAGCGCCGTCACGGGCGTATCCCGGAACATCTCCCTCGCCATGGGGGTGGAGGCCCCCAGCATCAGAACCTCCCGGCAGTCCGCCACCGACGACAGGAGGGCGTCGACCGTATGGTTCAGAATGGCGGTGGAGGTGACCAGGGCCACCTGGCACCGGGCCAGCTCCCGCCGGATAACCTCCTGAGGCAGGACTTCCCCCCCGGGTCGCGGCGACTGTTCGAATATCCGCAGGGAGGCCGCCCGCTTCCGCAAAACCGGAATCAGCGGCGCGAAATACCCCACCATGCCCACGTGGTCGTCCGGCCGGATCTCCACGTGATCCAGCGCGTCTCCCTCTAAAAGGTCCTTTTCAAAAATGTTGGTAAGGGCGTTGGACGTGGCCAGGGCCACGGCCGATTCAACGGGATCTTCGGCGTCCAGCATGGCCAGAAGATCGGCGGCCCGTTTTCCGGCCAGCGGACGGATCCCCTTGAACACGGTACACCCGGCGGCTGCGTCCTTGTGAAAAGTATAGGCCACGCCGGCCCGGCCGTCCTCCAGGAGAACGGCCGTGTATCCCAGCCCGATGCGCACGTCTTTTACAAAAATATCCCCGGCCAGGGCCAGGGAGAACGTCTTGATCTGTTCCCTGATGGTCATGATCGTCTATGCAAGCCCCTTGTGAAATTCTCCATTGTCCGTTCTTTCCCGGGAGACTGACGGGCCTTTTTCAACGGCCCGCTTCCTCTGTGACAGGTAATAGCGGTGCACGGCCTCCTGGAGGGTCTCGGCGGCCAGCTGGGCACAGTGGCGTTTGTCCTCCGGAAGGCCGCCCACGGCCTCCTCGATGGCCGCCGCATCCACCGTCTCCACCGCCTCGTCCGGGGTCTTTCCCACGGCCAGCTTCGTGGCCATGGCGCCGCAGGCCGAACTGGGGCCGCACCCGCTGGCCCAGTACCCGGCGGAAGCCACCCGCCCGTTCCTGATTTTCAGCGTGACCTCCATGGTATCACCGCACACCCCGGTGAGACTGGCGGTGACCGTGGGATCCTCCGCGTGGCCGTAGGTGGGATTGGCCAAGCGTTCCACCAGGAACCATATCCCCACCACCACCACCAGGAGGCCGGCGCCGGCCAGGATCTTCCAGATCGGAATCTGGCTCAGTATCTCCATCTCGTTTCCTTTCGTTTCACGCGGGGATCCCGGGATTTCCCGCGGGAGAGGCCCCGCTCTCTGGAAAAGTTAGGAGGAAGCATCCCGCTTGTCAAGCCAAATGGGCGCCCCGGAAAAAAGGGGGCGCCCCTCCCCTGGCGGGGTTTCCCGGCGGATCCTTCCGAACGGGTCCGGTTTGCGGAAGTCGGGGAGAAAGGGAGGCCGCTCAAAAGCCGTTTCAATGCGCTGGACGAACATCTCCCTGAATCCCAGGTCCGCCGCGTGCGCCAGGACCGCCTCAAATTCCTTCACCGAGACCCGCCGGTTCAGGTCGTCGTCCTCCTGGGGCGCGACCGGGTGATACTGCGACATGAGGCTCAGGGGAAGATCGGGGCCGAATTCCACGAAAAGGGCGGTGAGGGCATCCACGGAGTTCCGCACCTTTCCCGGCAGGACCAGGTGCCTCACCAGCACCCCTTTCCGCGCCACCGATCCCTCCTCCGCCCCCGTATCCAGGAAGCCCTTCTGCCGGACCATCTCGGAGATGGCCGCAAGCGCGACCGCCGGGTATTCCCGGCAGCGGGAAAGCCGGGCCGCCAGGTCCGGATCCGAATACTTGAAATCGGGGAGATATATATCCGTGTAATCCCCGGCCTGTTTCAGGACCTCAACACTCTGGTAACCCGAAAGGTTACAGACCACGGGAAGGTCATGCCCGGCGGCCCTGATGCAGGATACCAGGTAAAAGACATGGGGGAAAAAATGATCCGGGGTCACGAAATTGAGGTTGTGGACCCTGTAAAGACGGATCATCTCCCGAATCCTTCGAAAGGCGGTGTCCCCGGCAACGGTTTCACCGGCATCCCCTTGGGAAATCTGGTGATTCTGGCAATAGGCGCAGCGGAGGGAGCACCCGCAGAAGAAGACCGTTCCCGACCCGTTTTTACCGGTAATGGGGGGTTCCTCGCCGAAATGGGGGCCCACGTGCGCGATCCTCAGCCGGTCCGTTTCACCGCAGAAACCGCGGGCGGAGCCGCGACGTCCCGAAACCCGGTTTACGCCGCACGCCCGGGGGCAGAGACGGCAGTTTTCGTATGCCCTGAAATAATCCATGTGCCTTGACACGCCTTGCTCCGGGATTTAAGAGATAGGTTGCGCCCGGAAGTGATCCGGCTCAAACTACGGGACCTGACCGGTCCCGGCCCG